>NZ_JACDWU010000170.1:0-129114 GCF_016464045.1 Pseudoalteromonas sp. bablab_jr011
GCGATGATTTATAAAAATCTTACTGAAGCCCTTTTGCTATATGGTCTTTAGCTAATTTTGTCCCCACCTGCTTTAAGCAGCTTTAACTGAATAATATTCACATATTTATTCAAAAAACTGCTTAACTGACTGGCATTAAGCCGTAGCTGGTTTTTTAATAACGAATAAATTAGCTCATTGCCATCATCATTTTTGCGGGATCTTCTAAGTAAGATTTCCACAAATTATTGAATCGAGCAATAGTACCGCCATCGATAACACGGTGGTCACCAGACCAGCTCACTTGCATTATAGCTGCCGATACCACATGACCATTTTCATCAAAGCGCGGTAGATGCTGTAATTTACCTAATGCGACAATTGCCACCTCAGGCTTATTGATGATCGGGGTTGCAATTGTGCCACCAATCGCACCAATATTAGAAATACTGATTGTTCCACCCTTTAAGTCATCAGGTGAAACACGACCATCACGAGCGGCTTCTGTTAAACGAGTAACTTCGTTTGCAACATCAACAATGCTCTTCGACTGGCATGATTTAATATTAGGCACTAATAAACCAATCTTCGAATCTACTGCCATACCAATATTATGATCATCAAAGTACGTCAACTCTGTACACTCATCGTTTACTTGCGAGTTAAGCACTGGGAACTGCTTAATTGCAAGCGACAACGCTTTGATAAAAAATGGCATCATAGTGAGCTTAACGCCCTGCTGTTTATACTGCTCTTTTAAATCAGTACGCAGTGCAATAAGTTTTGTTAAATCGATTTCGTCACAGAATGTAAAATGAGGAATTGTCGATACTGACGCAACCATTTGCTTAGCCATCGCTGCTTTAATGCCTTTAATTGGCTCAACACGGCTTCCGCCTGTCACTACCACAGGTGTTGATTGTGATGTTGCTGACGAAACAGTTTCAGTGCGTGCTTGGCTTTGACCCTCATTTAAGAAGTCTTCAATATCCTGCTTATAAATACGGCCATTTTTACCCGAACCCGGCACTTGCGTTAAATCAACATCTAGCTCACGGGCTTTACGACGCACTGCCGGTGATGCAACTGCTTTTTTGTTAAGCTGTTTATTTGCAGCAGGCGTTGCTGGTTTTTCTGAAGGTTTATTGGCCGCGTTAGTTTGTGCTTTAACAACCGCTGAGCTGACATCAGGCTCGGCAGTATGACCTTCTATACTCATTTGGAATAACGGGCTGTGTACCGCAGCAATATCGCCTTTTTGATAGTAAAGCTTTTCGACTTTACCCGTGTATTTAGCCGGAATTTGAACCAAAGCTTTGTCTGTCATCACATCACAAACAGCTTGATCTTCTACTATTTCATCGCCTTCGCTGACTAACCACTCAACGATTTCGCATTCAACAATACCTTCACCAATGTCTGGCAAGATAAAGTCTTCTAAATACGAGCCTGAGGTTGCAGTTTGCGGTGTTGGCTGTGCAGCGGTATCGTCTGCTGCTTCAACTGTTTGGCTTGGCGTTTCACCATCAACATCCATTGCAAATAAAGGAGCATGCACTTTTGCAATATCACCTTTTGCGTAATATAACTTGCTGATCACACCATCGTGCACTGCAGGAATTTGTACAAGTGCTTTGTCGGTCATTACGTCACAAATAGGCTGATCTTCTTTTACCGTATCACCCTCTGCAACTAACCACTCAACGATTTCACACTCTACGATGCCTTCGCCGATATCTGGTAAGATAAAATCTTTAGACATACTGACTCCTAAAACTCAACTGATTGCTTAATCGCAGCAAGCACTTTGTGCGCATCTGGCACATATTCTTTTTCAAGGGCGAGTGGGTACGGCGTATCTAAACCACACACTCGTGCAATTGGCGACTCTAAGTGTAAGAAACACTCTTGTTGAATAGTCGCAACAATCTCGGCCCCAAAACCATTGGTAATTGGCGCTTCGTGGCTAACAATTAGGCGCCCTGTTTTAGTAACAGATTTAGCAATTGTTTCAACGTCCCAAGGTAAAATTGTACGTAAGTCAATAACTTCACAACTAATACCCTGTTCAGCTGCTTTTTTCGCTGCGTCTTCAATGATTTCCATCTGCGCCCCCCAAGCAAGTAAGGTAACGTCAGTACCTTCTTGAACAACTTCGGCTTTACCAAGCTCAATGCTGTAATCTTCTTCAGGCACTTCACCGGTTGACGCACGGTATAAACGCTTAGGCTCAAAGAAAAGAACCGGGTTGTTGTCCTTGATTGATGCACGTAATAAACCTTTAGCTTGATAAGGGTTACGTGGCACAACCAATTTTAAACCTGGGGTATGTGCAAAATAAGCTTCAGGCGATTGTGAATGATATAAACCACCTGCAATCCCGCCACCATACGGCGTGCGAATTGTTAAATTACCCACGTTAAATTCATTACCACTGCGGTAACGGAATTTAGCTGATTCATTCACAATTTGGTCAAATGCAGGGAAAATATAATCAGCAAATTGAATTTCTGCTAATGCAGGCGCACCGAATGCAGCAAGGCCATTGGCAAAACCTAAAATACCTTGCTCAGTCAAAGGTGTATTAAATACACGATGCTTACCGTATTTCTCTTGTAAGCCTGAGGTTGCACGGAATACACCACCAAAATAGCCAACATCTTCACCAAAAATACAGGCATTTGGGTGCTCTGCCATGGTGATATCAAGGGCAGAATTAATTGCATGAAGCATGTTCATTTTAGCCATTACTTTAATCTCCCTGCAGTCGTTGGATAAGCATCAGGATGCTGCAAAATGTGTTGTTTTAATTCTTCGTATTGTTTTTGCAGTGATGGAATTGGCGTATCGTATACATCAGAGATAAGTTCTTCTAACGCTGGTTTCGCCACTTTTTCTGCACGTTTAAGTGCCGCTAAAATTTCTTCACGAATAGTTTCTTTATCTTTCGCATCTTGGGCTTCATCTAACCACCCCTGCTTAAGTAACCACTTGCGAAAACGCTCAATTGGGCAACCTTGATGTTTGGCTTCTTCGTCTTTACTGCGGTAACCACTTGGATCATCACTCGTAGAGTGTGCACCTAGTCGATAAGCAATCGACTCAATCAGTACCGGCTCACCATGAGTTGTAACGATTTCACGTGCTTTCTTAGTCGCAGCATAGACAGCAAGTGCATCTGCACCGTCAACTCGAATAGTTTTAATGCCATAACCAACACCGCGTGATGCAATACCGTCACCTTTAAATTGCTCATCTGCAGGCGTTGAAATCGCATAGCCATTATTACGTGCAAAAAAGATAACAGGCGCTTTATGAACCGCAGCCATATTCAAACCGGCATGGAAATCACCTTCTGAGGCAGCACCTTCACCAAAATAACAAATAGTGATGTTATCAATCGTGCTGTTTAAATCACCCGTTTCTGCATCAATGTGACGTACTTTTTGACCGTATGCGTAACCCGTAGCCTGTGGGATTTGTGTCCCTAGCGGCGACGATATAGTCATATAGTTAAGTTCGCGAGAGCCATAATGGATTGGCATTTGGCGACCTTTACCTAAGTCTTTCTCATTCGAGAACATCTGATTCATAAATTGGTCTAGGCTAAAACCACGATAACGTAATGCTGCTTGTTCGCGGTACTGCGCCATAATCATGTCATTTTGATCAAGGGCTGCAGCCGAGGCAGTCACCGCCGCTTCTTCGCCTAAACATTGCATATAAAAACTAACACGACCTTGACGCTGTGCCGCTTGCATACGCTCATCAAGCGCACGAATGAATCGCATTGTCTCATAAAGACGAATTGCGGTGTCTTTGTCGATATCAGGTGCTGTTGCACCTTCATAGATGTCGCCTTCCTCATTAAGAATGCTTAATGTAGGGATTTTTAATGCGTGACCATCAATAAATGACAGTTCATGATTAATATTCAGCGATACGTTATTTGGATTACTCATAACCTACCTTCTTTCGTTGTCAGATACATACGCAACTGCCCTTATTTGAATTTTTATCAGCAAAAGCTGTAAGGATAAAGTTTGCGTAATTTTCAATCTATTTAAATTAAACTGCCGACACTTTACGTTAACGTAAGTTGTTATTCAACTAATCATAGACGAATAGTCGATAAATCGCTAAACATGCATGGAAAGTTAACTATACAACAATAAATTTTATTTAATATCATACAGTTAACTGTATTTTGGTGGGTGTAAATGCAACTATTTTAAATAAAGTTGCTATCAACTTGCATTGGAATAACCGTCAATAATGCACGCTGACCTAAGGCTACATCAGCATTTGGGAAGATTATAGCTTCACCCTCAACCTCAGCCACATACCTGGTCTGACCATCAGTTGCTAATAATTCACCTTTCGCGAAGCCCGTAAAATTTTCTACGTCATCTGCGAATGGAAAACTAAAGTCTTCGCACGTTCGGTTTATTGTTCTATAAACTGAAAAAAGCTCAAAATCAGATGCATTAAACTCACCATATTCAACACTTTCTTGACTAATTAATGCAATTAAAGTTTCTTTGGTTTTCGCAAAGCGTGACATATCATTCTCACCAAACGCTTTAACTTGACCGAGCTCAACGGTAAATGAGTCAGCGCCATGGACAAATGACGAGTAGTAGCTAAAGGTTGTCGCTGCCGACTTCATCATTAATACGGTGTTTACGCCACAGCTTAATAAAAACTGCAATTGAGATTTTTTCCACGGTTTTCCATGTAAGTAGGGATACACAGCAAATTTTTCATTTTTTGAGCCACGAATAGCAGTATGCAAATCATAATGACAACGTGCGCTACCTTCGCTGCCACGACTAAAAAAGTCACTGACAACATCTTCTAATTGTTTTGCGCGCACACGCTCCGAGTTTGAAGCAATGCCCTCTTGGGTATGATGACCATTGAATAAACGATTTAAGTTTTCTTCAACAAATCGCTTACCGATATTTATTGATTTTGGGTTACCAAAAATAAACAGCACGCGTTGTTTTAAGGTCATCTCTTCTTTAATTATTGCACTAATTAACTGATCGCAAATTTCAATCGGCGCTGTTTCATTACCGTGTATCGCACTTGATAACACAATATCTTTATTGCTTACTGTTGCAGGCTGAAACTCGATAATCCCCGTGTCATGGACAGTCACATTTGTCCCATTCGTTAACGTGAATGATGAATAAGGTAATGAAAATTCGTTTTCACGAGTTAAGCTTAGAAAATCACCCGACGCTTTTAGCGCATCTAGGTAAGTAGCTGATGAGTAGCTCATGGTCTGATCCTAATATTACGTGAGAGTAGAATACAAAAACGGCTGATTAAATCAGCCGTTATAATAAAAAAGAAAGATAAATTAGCGAATAACAGAATCAACTAATTTTTTGGCTTCTTTTTCTAGTAATGCAAGGTGTTCTTCACCTTTGAATGATTCAAGGTAAATTTTATAAATATCTTCCGTACCTGAAGGCCGCGCAGCAAACCAACCATTTTCAGTTACGACTTTTAAACCACCTATCGCCGCGTTGTTACCCGGTGCATGGGTCAGCTTTTGAATGATTTCATCACCTGCAAGTGTATTGGCTTTCACATCGTCAGCTGATAACGCTTTTAGGCGCGATTTTTGTTCAGCATTCGCAGGCGCATCGATACGCTTATAAATCGGCGCACCAAACTCTTGTTCAAGCTCTTTGTAAAGCGCTGAAGGTGTTTTGCCTGTTACCGCTAAGATCTCAGCAGCTAGTAAGCCAAGAATGAAACCGTCTTTGTCTGTATTCCACACGGTACCATCAAAGCGTAAGAATGAGGCACCTGCACTTTCTTCGCCACCAAAGGCTAAAGCGCCACTACTCAACCCTTCAACAAACCATTTAAAGCCAACCGGCACTTCTTTTACTTTACGGTTATTGCGCGCAACGACCTTATCAATCATGCCGCTTGAAACAAGCGTTTTGCCAATTGCCACATCTGCAGACCAATCGCGGTGATTTAATAAATAATCAATCGCAACAGCAAGGAAATGGTTCGGATTCATTAAACCATCCGGTGTCACAATACCGTGACGGTCGTAATCTGGGTCATTACCAATGCTGATATCGTAATCGTCTTTCAGGGCAATTAAATTCGCCATGGCGTAAGGTGACGAGCAATCCATACGAATTTTACCGTCTTTATCAAGCGGCATAAATGCAAAACGTGGATCGACTGACTTATTTACGACCGTTAGGTCTAAATTGTATTTTTCGGCAATCACTGGCCAAAAGTTAATACCTGAACCCCCTAGTGGGTCGATACCAATTTTAATTTTAGCGTCACTGATGGCTTTCAAGTTAATGATATTCTCTAAATCATTAACGTACGGCGTGATCAAGTCTTGATATTTAATAAAGCCTGAGCGAGACGCTTTTGCAAAAGGAAATAACTCCACCTCAACAAGGTCTTCTAATAAGAGTTGATTTGCTCTGTCTTCAATCCATTTGGTAACGTCTGTGTCTGCTGGGCCACCATTTGGCGGGTTATACTTAAAACCGCCATCTTCGGGTGGATTATGAGAAGGTGTAACAACAATCCCGTCAGCTAACTCATTTTGGTTCACTTTATTATGTGACACTACCGCGTGGCTAATTACCGGCGTTGGTGTGTATTCATCATTCTCTTGCGTAATCACTTGTACTTCATTAGCAACAAGGACTTCGATTGCAGAGTTAAATGCCGCTTCACTTAATGCGTGTGTATCTTTACCTAAGAAAAGTGGTCCAAAAATATCGTTTTCTTTACGAAAATCACAAATAGCCTGGGTGATCGCTAAAATATGCGACTCATTAAACTTTACATCGTACGAGCAACCACGATGGCCAGACGTGCCAAAGGCAACGCAATGCTCTGGATTTTGTTCTAGATCTGGTTCATTTAAATAGTAGGCTGAAACCAGCTTTGGTACATTGACTAAGCTTTCTTGAGGTGCAGTTTTACCTGCATCTGGATGAATCGCCATAATATTTCCTT
Source organism: Pseudoalteromonas sp. bablab_jr011 (assembly GCF_016464045.1). NCBI lineage: Bacteria > Pseudomonadati > Pseudomonadota > Gammaproteobacteria > Alteromonadales > Pseudoalteromonadaceae > Pseudoalteromonas > Pseudoalteromonas sp. bablab_jr011. Next base: position 6,997 of record NZ_JACDWU010000170.1, read on the forward strand.
ATTGATTATAAGTAATCACGAATCTTTTCTGCTTCATCAGCCGTGTAACCAAGGCACAAGGCGACTTCATGAAGCATCATTTTTTTACGCGTAGTATTAGAGTTTGTCATCACCCAGTATTCTGTATCAGTGATGTTTTTCGGGTTCATACTGCTGCCACTTTCAAGTAACGCTTCTTTACTTGTGGCAAAATAAACGCGGTCACGTCCTTTAATTTCAAGCACGTTAACAAAATCGTCTTTATGTGTTCTGTACAAAGCAGCCAAAATAAATAAGAAACGGCCGACAACGCCTTTTTGCATCGCTAGCTCTTCTTTATTAAGCACATTGAATACATTACCTTTAGCGTATGTCGTTGCTGTGACAGCTGGTTGGCTTTTTGATTCAGGCGCTGCTGATTCTGTGTGTTGTTCCGTGTCTTCTTCTGATTCAACAACGCTGATTTCTTGTTCAGTGTTTGTCGTCGTTGAATGACTGGTCGTTAAAGTGCCATCAGAAAGGTTTAATAAACGACGCAAAATGGTTGATGCACTTTCACCAATACTTTGCGTATTACTCGCGATGTATTGATATAACTCGTCGTCTATGTCGATTTTTTTCATGTTATTCCTGTCTTTACGGGTCACATTTTAAAAGTTCGCAATGATTATACCTAAGCTCGCAGCAATTCTCTATGTTTTGCAATTTGTTATTTCACTAGGCAAAATAGCGCCACTTAAAATAGGAGCTAAAAATGCTATTAAATTACCAGCAAAGCGGCCAAGGTTCGCATGTTGTTTTGATCCACGGATTATTTGGTTCGCTAGAAAACTTAAATGTCATCGCGAAAGCACTGTCAGAAAATTACACAGTGACCAATATCGATTTACGTAATCATGGTAAATCATTCCACAGTGATAGCATGAACTATACGGTAATGGCTGCCGATGTTTTAGAGTTACTGAACCATTTAAATATCAATAAAGCACATATTGTTGGCCATTCAATGGGCGGTAAAGTGGCTATGCAATTAGCACTTAGCTACCCAGAACGCGTTGAAAAACTAGTGGTTATGGATATTTCGCCAGTGGCTAACAAACCTCGCCATAGCGCTATTTTCAAAGGTTTGAACGATGTTGCTAATTCTGCCGTTACAGATAGAAAAGCAGCCGACGAAATACTTGCCAAACAGATTCCCGAGCTTGGCGTACGCCAATTCTTATTAAAAAGTTTTGCCAAAAATGAACAAGGCCAGTATCAGTGGCGGTTTAACTTAGCTGTTTTAGACCAACAATATGAAAATATTTTAGCACAACTTGATGAAAATGATTCTTGTTTATGTGATACTTTATTCATTAAAGGGAATGATTCAGACTATATTTTAGCTGAACATCGCCCTGTTATTATGGCGTTATTTCCAAATTCAAAGGCAAAAATAATTCATGGTGCGGGTCATTGGCTTCATGCTCAAAAACCGCTTGCTGTAAATAAAGCAATCAGTGATTTTTTAGCCTCGAATTAACGTCGATAAAATTCACTGTTTTTGATCGTACGCACTAAATTAATACGATTTTGTGTGGTATAGTACGCGCCGTTTAATTTGAAGGTTTATACGTTGATGGTCAGTCAGTTAATTAACGAATTTGATACCTTAGGGTTGTATTTTGGCTTAGCCGGCATTTTCTTTTTTATTGGTATGGCAATTCAAGACGTACTAAAGAAAGGTGACGTGCCCCGATTTGGCCGATACATCGTTTGGTTAGTGCTATTTTTAGGCTGCTCTGGTTTTATAGCAAAAGGACTTATTCAAGTCTTCTGGCAAGGCGCAGGTGTAGGCTAGGCATGGCAAAGTCAGAAACAGATAGAACAACACCCGATTTATTTGAATACGAAAAGCGTCCTGGTAGACCAAAAACAAATCCCCTACCACGTGACATGCAGTTGAAAGTCAACAAACGTAATCAAATAAAACGAGACAAAGCACGTGGTTTAAAGCGTGTAGAATTTAAGGTTTCATCACAGTTATATCAAGCACTAAGCGATATGGCCGATGCGCAGAATATTAGCCGTAGCGCGTTGATTGAAACAATTTTACAAGAAAGATTGGCTATTGATAGATAGAAGGTTTTAAATCCATGTCAAGCGTAGGTATTTTTTTCGGAAGCGATACAGGCAATACTGAACACGTAGCAAAAATGATTCAGAAAGAATTAGGTAAAAAGCTCGTTGCTGTTCACGATATTGCAAAAAGTTCTAAAGAAGAGATTGCTGAATTCGATTTATTGTTATTCGGTATCCCCACTTGGTACTATGGCGAAGCGCAATGTGACTGGGATGATTTTTTCCCTGAGTTAGAAGAAGTAGACTTCGATGGTAAACTTGTTGCTATTTTTGGTTGCGGTGACCAAGAAGACTATGCTGAGTATTTCTTAGATGCGATGGGCATGATCAACGATATCGTTACTGAACGTGGTGCTATAGTTGTGGGTCACTGGCCTACTGAAGGTTACGACTTCGAAGCCTCAAAAGCGGTCATTGATGATAATCACTTTGTAGGCCTAGGCATTGATGAAGACCGTCAGCCAGAACTTACTGAAAAGCGTGTTAAAGAGTGGTGTGCTCAAGTTTATGAAGAAATGTGTTTAGCAGAACTTGCTGATTAATAACAAGTACTACTCGCATTTACTAGCTGATGTAAAGATGCACAACCAGTTCATTTTTGTCTAAAAAATCGGCAATTAAACGAATTGTTCTTTGCACTTAGTAACTAGGCACGTTATTCTAATATTTGCTAATGTGTCGTGTGCATCTTTATGATGCCTAGTATAAATAAATAAAATTGAGACAGATTTAATGACTGATCACAACTTGGAATTAAAAAAAGCAGGGTTAAAAGTAACACTGCCGCGTATTAAAATTTTAGAGATTCTACAATCTCCAGACAACCAACACATCAGCGCTGAAGATGTCTATAAAATTCTGTTAGACATTGGCGAAGAGATTGGTCTTGCAACTGTCTATCGTGTTTTAAACCAATTCGACGATGCAGGTATTGTATCTCGTCATCATTTTGAAGGTGGCAAGTCAGTTTTTGAATTATCGGGTAGTACTCACCACGACCACTTAGTGTGTTTAAAATGTGGTAAAGTTGTTGAGTTCGAAGATGATACGATTGAACGTCGCCAAGAAGAAATCGCAAAAGAGAACGGTATTAAACTAACAAACCACTCTCTTTACCTTTATGGTGAATGCGAAGACACTGCTAAGTGCAAAGAGTTCGCTGAATCAAATAGTTAAAATTTGATTTAGACATAAAAAAACCTGCATTAAGCAGGTTTTTTTATGTCTGTAGAAATTAATTAGATAATTTCTAGTAACTCAACATCAAAGATTAATGTTGAGAAAGGTGCGATTGCAGCACCTGCGCCACGCTCACCATAGGCAAGTTCGTGTGGTACGTATAAACGCCATTTTGAACCAGTACCCATCATTTGTACCGCTTCAGTCCAGCCTTTGATAACACCGCTTACTGGGAATTCAGCAGGTTGACCACGCTCATAAGAGCTGTCAAAAACAGTACCGTTAATTAATGTACCGTGGTAATGAGCACGAATTGTAGACTCAGCAGTTGGCTTTTCACCCTCACCCGCTGTTAATACTTCGTACTGTAAGCCTGATTCAGTTACCGTAATTTCTGGACGTTTTGCATTTTCTTCTAAGAACGCAACACCTTCAGCAGCAAGTACTTTAGCTTCTTCTTCACGACGAGCTTGGATTTCTGCATTGATTTTTTCGAAAGCAGCTTGAATTGCAGGGATCTCAACTTGGAAATCACTTCCTGCGTATGCGTCTTTCATACCTTCAAAAACTGAGTTTAGGTTTAAACCTTCAAAAGGGTTAGCTTTAAGTTGCTCACCCATTTGTAAACCAATACCGTAGCTTGCTTTTTCAGCGTCTGTTGTAAAAATATCTGACATGTTTAAATTCACGTTTATTAGTTAAAAGATGCATTTATACTAACATAAAAAAACAACGAATAATGCTTAGTTTACTGCGTTTGCTCAGTGTTTAAACTAATTCGCTGCTTTATTTTTTCAATGACAAAGGTTGACGTTGGTAAACTTAAGATCATTGCGACAATAAAATACACATCCATCAATCCTGCTTTACCGAGTATAACAAGTGGCACAATTAACAAGCCAACTGATGCGATATACAGTGCAGCTATAACAGGCCAATGCTTATCATATTTTCCAATTAAGTGACCAACCAGCACATTAAAACCGATGCCATAAGCAATCGATGTGAGTAAACCATGCTCTGGCTTTGCATCATGTGCCATAGCAACTAGAACATTCACGCCGCTATGATAAAAATAAGAAAAAACACTCCAAAGCAGAATATGTTTTATAAGGTGTTTAAAAGTAGACGAAGACTCGCTTGTTGACATGACTTATCTCCAGATAGCAAAAAACCGCCCTGTAGGCGGTTTTTTAAAAATAATGGTGGAGAGATAGGGATTTGAACCCTAGAGGGGCTACAAACCCCTGCCGGTTTTCAAGACCGGTGCATTCGACCACTCTGCCATCTCTCCGTACGGCGCGCATAATAGTGCTTACAGCTTTCATTGTAAAGACTTAACTGTAAAAAAGCCTAAAAAATTTAAATCAATAATATTGCTTTGGTCTGCGGGCAATCCATGAACAAATTAAACAGACGAATAAACTGATTAGTGCAAAGCCGAGCGTCTGAACAATAATGTCTATTTTATTCATGTTGTGATTTGGCACAATCACCAGTAAAAAGGCCGGTAGACTGCTAAACGTTAAAACATAACAACAGACTTTAAACGCACGCCCAAAATCAAAACGTTTTGTACTGTGCATCCACCAGGTAAGTAGAAACAAAACACCGACCGCTGATAAACCTAAAAACTGAGGTGCTTTTGTCGAGAGTGCAACAAACAAAGTGATCACTGCACCAACAATGCCCCAAAGAGACCAAGCGAACCAATTTTCTTTTTCACGTAAAAATAAGTTTCCCATTTTTCTCGTCTTCTTTATCGTTATTTTTCTAAGACTATCCATACGTTAACAAAAAACAACCGATTAAAAAACATACTGAAGAAGAATAATTAAGTTTTTGCATCCAAGCGCTTCTTACAGCAAAGCCACAACTTGAAAAAAAGTAACATAAGCAAGCTTAATCAGGTATGACTCTTGTGATGCTAAAAAGTTCCCTTAACTTACAGTTTCTCAAAAAAAGTGTCTGGTTTATGACGAATGGGCTTTTTAATATCTACCTCAGGTGTGCCTATATACAAGTAGCCGACAATTTCATCCTCTGCTTTGCAACCAAGCGCGTGTTTAACAGCTGGACTTTGCGCAAAGTAGCCTGTGCGCCAAATGCCACCTAATCCCTGAGCGAATGCAGCTTGTTGCATTGCTAACACAGCGCACCCAGCACTTTGCACCTGCTCTATGCGCGGTACTTTTGGGTTTTCTTTTACATCGGCAATTGCGATTATCACCATAGGTGCTCTGAGGGGGAGCTCTTTTGCCCGCTCAATTACGCGGTCATCTTGCTGCTCTTCGATAGCGGCTTGGTGGTAGATCTCACCTAATTTATGGCGTGCTTCGCCTTCCACCACGATAAAACGCCACGGCGCAATACAACCATGATCGGGGACTTTAATCGCAGCGCGCTGAATAATTGAAAGCTGTTCTTCTGTTGGACCCGGTGAAATTAAACGTGGATCTGACTGTCGTGTTTGTAAAAGCGTTAAAGCGTCCATTATTATTCCGTAAATTCTTAAATACGATGCCCGTTAATACAGGCAATAAAATCTAAGCTTATCATTTAACTTCATTATCAATAAAGCGATTACGGTACTTTCTGCTAAACCAGTAATCGAGACTGACATAGCGTCCCCCGCCTGTAAAAAATAGGCTTAACAGCATCGCAAAATAAATAACAGAAAACTCCATTCCGTTATTTAAAATCACAGGGCGCCCTGTTTCATATAAATAATCAGTAAAACCGTGGGTTTCTAATAAGTCGCGCATTTTTGTTAAGCGCTCAGCTGCCGCTGAGGAGTTGTCTAAGCTTGCTTGTGCACCTGGTATTTGTAGCCAGCTTAATACTCTTGCAGGACTGGTACTGGCATCTGTAGGCGTGACAGCAAACCAGCCATTATCACCGTGTACGCTAGTCGCAGCCACACACATCGTAATCATTAATGGAATAGCTGTAAGACGTGTAAACAGCCCCAAAAATAGCAGTATACCGCCAAGAAACTCGGCCCATGCGGCCAAAAATGCCAGTAGTGCAGGCATCGGTAAACCTAAGCCCCATTCTTTGTTACCAAACCATGTAACGATGTCATCAGATGCGAGAAAATATTGGTAAAAATGCGAAACATCTCCGCTCAACGCTAACTTGTTAAATCCAGCGATTATCATCACCGGCGCTAAGATTAAGCGAAAAAGTAAAGCGGGTATCCCCTGTAAACACTGCAGACGTTTGAAGATTGTTTGATAGGTATGTGTAATGTGCATAGCGGTCTCATGACTAAAATAGATTAATCAATAAGACCGCTAACAATGTGGTTATCTTTCAGTTAGATTTTGCGTGCGACTTGCAATGCTTCAAAAATAGCGCGTTTTGCATCAATGGCCGCGGCCAGTTTTGCACCACCTATCACATGCACTTTTGCGTTTTCAGCCTCAGCTGCAAATGGTTCACTGTTAGACACCTGACCAATACAGGCAATCACTGTATCAACATCAAGTATCTGTTCCTCACCCTTTACGGTAATCTTTAACCCTTGGTTATCAAAACTGATGTACTGGCAGTCAGCAATTTGTTTAACACCATGCTGTTTTGCTACTTGGCGGTGGATCCAACCCGTCGTTTTACCCAGCTCACTGCCAAAGCGACCTGAGCTTCGTTTTAGCATATAAATTTGGCGATTATCTTTGTGAGGTTGTGGCTCACACTCTATTCCCCATTGAGTTTTAAACTCTTCAATGGTTTGATCTTTATGCTCACTTAAAAAGGCCACCATATCGAAACCGATACCTCCAGCGCCTAATATCGCAATTTTTTCACCCAGTTCAACCTCACCTCTAATCACTTCATCGTAGGCAAAAACACGCTTACCATCAGCACATTCAATTTTAGCTTCACGAGGTCTAACACCGGTCGCAAAAACAACATCATCGTATTGATTTAGCATGTTATCTGAAAACTCAGTGCCCAATTTTAATTCAACATTTAAACGCTTAAGTTCATTAGTGAAATAATTTAGCGTGTGATTAAAATCTTCTTTTCCGGGTATTTGCATGGCTAAATTAAACTGGCCGCCCATTTGCTCTTTACGCTCAATGAGCGTTACTTTGTGCCCTTTTTGCGCCAAATAGCAACTCGCAGCAAGGCCAGCTGGTCCTGCACCTACCACTAACACTAAACGTGATGACGCGGCTTTTTCTAGGCTATATTCAAGCTCAAATGCAGCTTGAGGGTTCACTAAACAGGTCGCACGTTTATTTTTAAATACGTGGTCTAAACAACCCTGATTACAACCAATACAAATATTTATCTGCTCAGTTTTATTATTTACGTATTTATTAAAAAACTCAGGATCAGCTAAAAGTGGTCTTGCCATCGAAATAAGGTCTGACTCTCCTGCCGCTAAAATACTATTAGCAATCTGTGGGGTGTTAATACGGTTTACCGCAACCACAGGAACTGAGACCGTGTCTTTTAAACGTTTTGACGCCTCTTTAAATGCGCCAGGTGGAACCATACTGGCAATCGTTGGAACGCGAGCCTCATGCCAACCTATACCTGTATTAAAGATATCAACGCCGGCTTCTTCAAGCGCCAAAGCTTGTTGCTTTACTTCATCAGGAGTAGAACCGTCAGGAACTAAGTCCATCACTGATAAACGAAAAATAATAATAAATTTTTCACTGACTTTTGCGCGTACTGCTTTCACTATTTCAACAGCTAGGCGCATTCGGTTTTCTAAGCTACCACCATAAGCATCATTTCGCTTATTAGTATGATTCGCCATAAACTCATTAATTAAGTAGCCTTCTGAGCCCATGATCTCAACACCATCGTAGCCCGCCTTTTCGGCTAAGCGCGCTGAGCTTGCAAAATCTTTTATGGTTTTTTTAATGGCACCAAGCGACATCGCCTTTGGTTTGTATGGGTTTATTGGCGCTTTAATCGCACTAGGAGCATGATTAAATGGATGGTAGGCATAACGCCCTGCATGCAAAATCTGTAAACAAATTTTCCCACCATGTTGGTGTACTGCTTCAGTGTAAGCACGGTGTTTAACAACGTCATAATATGAGCTAAACGTTGATGCAAATGGAGTAAGTTTACCGCGTAAATTCGGACTATACCCGCCGGTAATAATTAAGCCTGTGCCTCCTTTAGCACGTGCTTCATAAAATGCGCGTAACCGTTTACGATTATGCCAGCCCTCTTCAAGACCGGTGTGCATTGAGCCCATAACCAAACGATTACGAAGTTCGGTATGCGGTAATTGTAATTTTTGTTCTAACATTGTCTGCCCCGTTAACTGGTCGAACCTCTATGATGTTTAGATTCTGCGGTAATAACCCAGAATAATCAACTTTTAGCGAGTAATTAACTGTCGCAATTTCTCGTTTTAAACACTCTGTTACTATTTAACAGTTAAATTTCAGATTATTCTAAGCTAAGATGGGATTACTACTAAGCTGTACTGAATTAAGGAATTATTTTGCTAGCAAAGATATTTAAAGGCATATGGACTGGGATAAACTTTTCCCGCCGTTTGGTTCTAAACCTATTATTTTTAATACTAGTAATACTCTTTATTGTCGCTATTACTAGCGAAGAAGACAAAGTTAAAGTCGCGGATGGAACCGTACTGCGCCTAAACTTAAATGGCCCTATCGTTGAAGAGAAAACCTATGTTGACCCTGTAGAAGCAGCCATTAATGATGCGACTATGGGCAAAGAAGCACCTTCAGAGATTTTGCTTGATGATATTATTGAAGTTATCAACCAAGCTGCAAAAGATGACCGTATCTCTATTATGTTGCTTGATCTTCAAAAAATGCCAAGCGCGCATATCAATAAGCTTAAACAAATAACAAAAGCGATTGATGAGTTCAAAGACGCTGGTAAACAAGTTATTGCTACAGGCTATTACTACACTCAAGCACAGTACTATATTGCAGCACATGCCAATGAAGTGTCTATGCACCCTTATGGTGGTGTAAGCATTGAAGGTTACGGCATGTTCCCGCTTTATTTTAAAGACGCCCTTGAAAAGCTAAAAGTAACACAGCACATTTTCCGTGTAGGTACGTACAAGTCAGCAGTTGAACCATTTATTCGTAATGATATGTCAGATGCAGCAAAAGAAGCTAACCAAGTATGGTTAACTGCACTTTGGAACGAATATAAGTCAGATGTTGCCGCTTCTCGTCCATTTGATGAAAGTAACTTTGACGAAGATATGGATGTTTACCTTGCAAAAATGCAAGCAGTGGATGGAAATTCAGGTGACTATGCCTTAAACAATCAATGGGTTGATTCACTAAAAACATCTCAACAAATTCGCCAGCAACTTATTGACCTAGTCGGTACAGAAGAAACCGGTAAAACATTTAAGCAAGTGAGCTTCCGTGAATATTTATCGCTGGTTAAACCTCCTATCGAATTTGATAACCCTATTACTGAAAAAGTAGCGGTAATCGTAGCAAAAGGCACGATTGTTGATGGTGAACGTAAAGCCGGTGAAATTGGCGGTGATTCTACCGCAGCCCTACTTCGCAAAGCGCGCTTAGATGATAAAGTAAAAGCTGTGGTTCTGCGTATTGACTCTGGCGGTGGTAGCATGTTTGCCTCTGAGGTTATTCGTGCTGAAGTTCTGGCACTTAAAGCCGCAGGGAAACCGGTTATTGCGTCAATGAGTTCTGTTGCGGCCTCGGGGGGGTATTGGATTGCCTCTGCTGCAAATGAGATTTGGGCAGCGCCAAGTACGATTACAGGTTCAATCGGTGTTTTTGGTACTTTTATGACATTTGAAAACACCATGGCTGAGTTAGGTATCTATTCAGATGGTGTTGCAACCACTGATTTAGCAGGCTTCTCTATTGCTCGCCCACTGGATGAAAAAATGGCCGACATCATTCAACTCAGTGTAGAAAATGCCTACAAACGCTTCTTAAACGTTGTAGCCGAAGCACGAAATATGACTCCTGAGCAAGTTGATAAAATTGCCCAAGGGCGTGTGTGGATTGCAACTCAGGCGAAAGAGCTTGGCTTAGTTGATAAACTAGGTGACAAACAAGATGCGATTGAAGCGGCAGCAGAACTTGCAAAATTAAAGCATTACGATGTTAAAACCATCAAGCAATCTTTAACACCCCAAGAGCAAATGCTACAGGATATTTTTGGCACCGCTGCTGTACAAGCATTCTTAGCTAAGTCGCAGTCTTCTGACTCTGTGCTTGCAACACAAGCTAACTTACAAAGCCTTGTTAAGCAGTTGAGTAGTGAAATTGATAATTTAAAAGATTACAACGACCCACAAGGTGTCTATGCACGCTGTTTAGTGTGTAATGTAATTCAATAAGTTACTAACTAACGCGATTTTAGGTATACTAAGCCCAGTTAATTTACTGGGCTTTTTTATGAAACGTAAACGTATATATATCGCCTATACAGGCGGCACAATCGGGATGAAAAAATCGAGCCGGGGCTATGTTCCTGCTGAAGGCTTTTTAACCGAAACAGTGGTCAACAATGCTGAGTTTAATCGTGATGAAATGCCTTTATTTGATATTCACGAATACTGCCCTTTGATTGATTCATCCGATATGTCACCGGCACATTGGCAACTTATTGCTGACGATATCAAAAGTAAATACCAAGACTATGATGGCTTTGTCGTATTACATGGCACTGACACAATGGCCTACACGGCATCGGCTTTATCGTTTATGTTTGAAAATTTGACCAAACCCGTGATTGTCACAGGCTCACAAATTCCTTTGTCACAGCTTCGCTCTGATGGTCAAGTTAATTTACTAAACGCTATGTACTTAGCAGCGAATTACCCTATTGCTGAAGTCAGCCTGTTTTTCAATAACCAACTGTTCCGTGGTAATAGAGCAACAAAAGCACACGCAGATGGTTTTGACGCGTTTGCTTCACCTAACCTTGAACCGTTAGCGTTATCAGGTATCAATATACAATTAATCAAGGGGCAATTGAGCCCGTATGTCGATAACGAACTGCAAGTATCTAACATTACTCCACAACCAATTGGCGTGTTGTATTTGTATCCGGGGATCAGTCCTGAGGTTGTAAAAAGCTTGGTTAACGATAACATTAAAGCGCTTGTATTATTAAGCTTTGGCGTTGGCAATGCACCACAAGACCCTGCCTTTCTAGACATCCTCAATGAGGCTAGTAAGCGTGGCATGGTGATTGTTAATCTTACCCAGTGTTTAAAAGGACATGTCAACATGGGTGGGTATGCCACCGGTAATGCATTACTCAACTGTGGTGTTATCAGTGGCTATGACATGACTTTAGAAGCCTGTTTAACAAAGTTACATTACTTATTTAGCCAAAAGCTTGAGGTTGAAACAGTGCGCCATCTTATGCAAGACAACCTACGTGGCGAGTTGAGTCGATAAAATTAAAGTTTTAGATATTAAAAAGGCACCGTACGGTGCCTTTTTTCATGATGGTGAGTAATTCAACTCATTAACGGACTTTTTCGTCAATATCGACTAAATCAGTTAAATGGCAAACTTCACCACTGTGTGTTTTGATACCGTGCTCACCGAAGTAATCACGCTGTGCCTGAACCAAATGTCCATTGCTTGGTGTTGTAAGTGTTGCAATATACGTTTGTGTTGCAGTTAACACAGGGAATGCAAGACCAGAAGCAACTGCCGCCCCTGTCACTTTACGAAGTGCAGCTGATTCACGCTGCATAGAATCAATAAACTCTACGCCTTCAGCAACATTATCTAAGTAATCGGCACGAATAATACAACCCGCTCGCCACGTTTGTAACGTTTTAGCAAGATCAACTTTCCACTGGTGCGCACGTGATGCACCTTTGATAAGCGCAAGACCTTGACGGTAAGCCAGTAAACTTGCCAACGTAAACGCGTCTTTTAATTCTTCTAGGTCTAACTCAACAGTGTTAGTTGCTTTGGCTGCATAGGTCATTTCTTTTGCAGCATGCGTATCACATGTATTTGTTAAATGGCGAGCTTGTACCGCAGCAACCAGTGAAGGCACTGCAATGCCTAACTCAAGCGCATTTTGTGCTGTCCATAATCCAGTGCCTTTGGCCCCTACTTTATTGTCAATTAAGTCAACTAAAGGCTCACCTTCAGTTGTTTCAAGGCTAAGAATATGACTAGAGATTGATAGTAGGTAGCTATTTAATGTTCCTTCAGACCAATCATTAAAAATGTCGGCAACTTCTTTTGGCGTGCGATTAGTGCCCAAACGAAGCAGTTGATACATTTCTGCAATAAGCTGCATCAACGCATATTCGATACCGTTGTGCACCATTTTTACAAAGTGACCGCTTGCAGATTGCCCTACACGCGCAAAACACGACTCCCCCTTGTAACTTGCTGCAACTTTTTCAAACCACGGCTCAACACGCTCCCAGCCGCCTTCTGAGCCACTAGCCATCATTGCAGGACCATGGCGTGCGCCTTCGGCACCCCCTGAGATCCCCATTGTGGCGAATTCAAATTTATTTTGGAACTTAAGTTTACGGCTAATACCGTCTTTATAGTTACTATTGCCGCAATCGACGATGATGTCATCACACTCGACGCCTGCTTCCGCAAGCTCAGTACATACTTTATCAACCAATTCACCAGCAGGAACTAAAAGTAAAATTGAACGAGGCGGCTCTAAACGTCTAACCATATCATTTAAATCAGACACAATATGTAAACGGTCTGCCAATCCGAGTGCTTTCGCACAGCTTAGTAACTCAGCACCCGCATCAGGGTTCTTATCGTACGCTACTAATGTCAGCCCTTTTTCAATCAGGTTGAGGGCAAGATTTTTACCCATAACGCCTAACCCTACTAATGCAACTTGCATTTAGTGTCCTCCTCGGTAACAACTATTGGTTAGTTAATCAAAATAAATACGCGCGCATTATACCCAAGCAGCCCAAAAATGCGAGCATCCAAGCCAACTTGGTAAAAATCAGTGTGTTTAAAAGCGACGTTGTTCAAATTATATCAAAATAACGCAGGCATCGGACCAGATTTTTATAATACCCATTTAAAAGTTAAGTGTATTGACGCTACCTGACACCGGTGTCATAATATCGTCATTCAATTTTTGTATTATGATTCAATAATACATGGATTCAGATACTCATAGTTAAAAAACACATTTTTACCTATGAGTTCTACACCGTGCCGTTGTATAAGCCCATTAGCAAGGCTTTTAGCACGACTTTTTAATAGTAAACCATCAATTCGCTTAACATCGATTAAGCGCACAGGAGAATTTGATGCTAAGACGCACAAAAATTGTTGCGACACTTGGACCGGCAACCGATCGCGATAACAACCTAGAAAAAATTATTCGTGCAGGTGCAAATGTTGTTCGTTTGAACTTCTCACATGGCGTTGCTCAAGATCACAAAGACCGTGCTCAAGCTGTACGCGATATAGCAAAGCGTTTAGGCAAGCACGTTGCAATACTTGCTGATTTACAAGGTCCTAAGATTCGCGTTTCTACATTTAAAGATGGCAAAGTAAACTTAGAAGTAGGTGCTAAATTTACGCTAGACGCAAAAATGGAAAAAGACCAAGGCGACGTAAACGCTGTGGGTATTGACTACAAAGAATTACCAAACGATGTAAAATCAGGTGATTTGCTACTGTTAAATGATGGCTTAATTCAACTTACTGTCGACTCTGTTGAAGGTGAATTAGTGCATACCACAGTCACTGTGGGTGGCGTGCTTTCGAACAATAAAGGCATCAACCGTTTAGGCGGTGGTCTAACGGCCCCTGCTTTCACCGAGAAAGACAAAGAAGATTTAATCACAGCAACCGAAATTGGTGTTGACTATATTGCGGTTTCTTTCCCACGCAGTGGTGATGACATGCGCTATGTACGTTCACTAGCCGAAGCAGCAGGTTCAAACGCGCAATTGTTAGCTAAAATTGAACGTGCAGAAGCGGTTGAAACCGTTGAAGCAATTGATGATATCGTCCTAGCTTCTGATGCTGTAATGGTGGCGCGTGGTGATTTAGGTGTTGAAATTGGTGATGCTGCCCTTGTGGGTAAGCAAAAGCTTATTATTAGACGCGCTCGCTCATTAAACCGTACAGTAGTAACGGCAACGCAAATGATGGAATCAATGATCGATAACCCAATGCCAACACGTGCAGAAGTTATGGACGTTGCCAACGCAGTGCTTGATGGGACTGACGCTGTTATGTTATCAGCAGAAACAGCGGCAGGTGACTACCCAGAAGAGACTGTCGCAACCATGGCGCGTGTATGTTTAGGTGCCGAGTCACAAAAAGAAACGCACGTCTCTAAACACCGTTTAGATAGCCGTTTTTCTTCTAACGCTGAATCTATTGCACTTTCAGCCATGTATGCTGCTAACCACCTTGACTCAGTGAAAGCGATTATCACACTGACTGAATCTGGTAGCACGGCTAAACTTATGTCGCGTATCAGCTCTGGTTTACCTATTTATTCGCTGTCTCGTCATGCAAGTACATTAGGCCAAACAGCACTTTATCGTGGCGTTTACCCTGTATACTTTGACTCAACTAAATGTGAAAAAGACAACATGGTTCGTGATGCGTTAAACACGCTTGTTGAGCAAGGCTCTTTAGCCACAGGTGACACTGTAATATTAACTCACGGTGACGCTATGGAAACCATTGGTGCAACTAACACGATGAAAATTGTGACGGTTTAAAAACCAATATAACGAAAAAAGGCGCAAAATTAATTTTGCGCCTTTTTTGTTTAAAATAGCGTATCAGCTTGCCAGTGCTGCTTTTACTTTATCGCGATAACTGCGGCTTACTTTTAACTCTTGGCCATTATCGAGCACTAATAAGTACTCACCGCTGACTTGAGTAACAAGTTTGCTGATTTGTTTTGTATTAACAATCGCACTGCGATGTACTCGCACAAATAACTGGGGATCAAGCTCTTGCTCAAGCTCTTTCATTGTTTTGCGTAAGATATGTGTTTGCCCATCTTGGCAATGTAAACACATGTAATCACCAGCAGCGTCAACCCATTGAATAGTAACAACAGGCACACGGACTATTTCACCCTGCTCTTTTACAGCCAGTGACTCCGGATAACGACGGTCGGCTAAGCTATCACCTGTGGCCAGCTTTTTTAAAATCTCTTCGCAATTATTGCCTGTTATACCCGCGACAAAACTCGCTAGTTTTTTCTTATGGGCGTTATCTTGTTGCGTCTTTAAATAGGTATGCACTTTCTCTACCGCCTGTTTTAGTCTGTTGTCATCGACTGGTTTAAGAATATAATCCAATGCATGAATCTCGAATGCTTTTACAGCAAACTGATCAAACGCCGTTACAAATACAATTGCAGGTAAAGGGTTCACACTTTCGCTTAACGCACGTGCTACTTCAAAACCATTCATATTTGGCATTTGAATATCTAAAAAAACTAATTGGATGTTACCACTAAGGCATTCATCTATTGCCTCTTGACCATTGCTACATAAACGAATGACTTCTATGTCGTCAAACTCAGAGAGTCGAACCGCTAAGCCTTTCCTAGCTAATGGTTCATCATCAACGATCAAAGTTCTAATTTTGCTCATTTCTTAACAGCCTTTTCAAACGGAACACGCAGATTAACTTTTAATCCACTTGGCGAATTGTCAGAGAGTACAAACGAATAGTTGTTCTCATAAAGTGTTTTTAATCGGTCCTTTGTATTTGCTATGCCAACGCCTTGAGAATTAACCAGTTGACCATCTATTAACTCAGTACCAGGACCATTATCGCCTACTTCCAATAATAGTTCATTTGCAAAAACTTGTGCTTTAATATCAATCACTCCCCCCTCATTAAGCTGCGCTATCGCATACTTGATTGAGTTTTCAATAATGGGCTGGAGGATCAAACTCGGTACTAATGCCTCTTTCGCTTGCTCGCTAACATCAACATTGACCTGAAGACGCTCATCAAAACGTACTTTTTCAATCTCTAAATACAGCATGAGTGCGTGTATTTCTTGCTCTAGAGGCACCTTTTTAATGGGATCAGTATTGAGTGTGTAGCGTAAGAAGTCACTTAATTTAGAGACCATTAAATTCGCATCTTTATTCTCTTTCACCAAAATTAAGGTTGATATTGCATTCAGTGTATTAAATAAAAAGTGCGGATTAAGTTGGTAGCGCAGCATTTTTAACTGTGCTTCGTGCGCCATTGTTGTTGCTTTTAAGGCTTTTTGACGCTCACTTTGCAGTAGTTGGTAATACTTTATACCAAAATACAAACCACTCCAGCACAGAATAATATAGACAGAGTCTAATCCTTGCTGAAAATAATAAAACCATTCATTCGGCCGGTAACCGTGTCGATAAATTTCCCATAAGTTGAATTTTTGAACGACCGCCCATAACGTACCCGTGATATAGGATGCCCCAAACACAACCAGCATAAGAACCCATGGCGATGCATTCCAAACTTTGCGATACATATAACGCAGTGGTACTGTCATTAAACACCCTGCATAGGCGTTTAATACAATAACAAATACGTAAATATCACGCATTTCAAATACTTTTGAGCCGATATAATTCACCAACGCGTAGCCTATCCAGCCTGCTATTTGCAAAACCCAGAAGAAGCGTTGTCGATTATCAACTAATGATTGCCAATTCAAAATATCAAGTTACCTTTCGTCGTTATTTTTATTATACCGATAGTCACTCATGCAAAGCACTGCCACCTATCTTAATTTTTAATAGCCTTACCGCATTCTACAGGCATTAAAAAAGCGAAGACTTTGACGGCCTTCGCTTTTTAATCGGCAATTTATTACGCCAATTTATCAGAGGCTACTTTGTATTTAGGATCCTCAATCACGTTAACCTCGACAAGATCGCGTGCTTTATGAAGCAACTGAATACAATCTGGGCTTAAATGACGTAAATGTAATTTTTTACCCGCTTTAGCATACTTATCGGCTAAACTATCAATGGCTTCAATCGCACTGTGATCTGCCACTCGGCTATGTTTAAACTCAATAATGACGTCTTGGGGATCACTTTTTACATCGAATAATTCGGCAAAGTTTTTCACCGAGCCAAAAAACAGTGGGCCATGCAATTCATACACTTTTGAGCCTTCTTGGTCGATATAGTTACTTGTATAAATGTGTTTAGCATGCTGCCAAGCAAATACCAGTGCAGACACAATCACACCTACGCACACAGCAATAGCAAGGTCAGTGGCAACAGTCACACCAGACACTAATACAATCACAAATGCATCAGACTTAGGCACGCGCTTCATCATTTTAAAGCTTGCCCATTCAAATGTGCCCAGTACCACCATGAACATTACACCAACCAGTGCCGCCAGCGGGATCATTTCGATTAAGCCTGCTGCAAAAATAATGAATGCCAATAGGAGTAAGGCCGCGCTAATACCTGATAAACGTGAGCGACCACCCGAGTTAATGTTAATCATTGATTGGCCAATCATTGCACACCCGCCCATTGCACCAAAGAAACCACAGGTTACATTAGCAGCACCTTGACCAATACACTCTTTATTACTGTGGCCACGCGTTTCTGTAATTTCATCTATAAGCGTGAGTGTTAACAATGATTCAATTAAGCCAATTGCCGCTAGAATTAATGCATACGGAAAAATTATTTTTAACGTTTCAAGGGTAAATGGCACCATTGGAATATGGAATTGCGGCAGACCGCCTGCAATAGTTGCTTGCTCGTTACCCGTCATCCCTTTTAAGAAATCAAGCACAGTGCGTGCTTCAAGGTCAAAACCAATCACAATACCCGTGACTGTCACAATAGCAACTAATGATGAAGGTACCGCGGTAGTTAGCTTAGGTAAAAAGTGAATAATCGCCATTGTTAACGCGACTAAACCAAGCATTATGTAGAGCGCTTGACCTTCCATCCACTGTTGGCCGCCCATACCATCTGGCACTTTAAATTGACCTAGTTGGGCTAAGAAAATAACGATAGCAAGACCATTCACAAAGCCTAACATGACGGGGTGAGGTACCATGCGAATAAACTTACCAAGCTTAAATATACCTGCGAGGATCTGTAATATCCCCATCAATAATACCGTCGCAAATAGATATTCAACGCCATGGTCTAATACTAAACTTACCATTACGACGGCTAATGCGCCGGTTGCACCTGATATCATTCCAGGGCGACCACCAAAAATAGCCGTAATCAAACCAACAATAAATGCGGCATATAGGCCTACTAAAGGCTCTACATTAGCAACGAAAGCAAAAGCAACGGCTTCTGGCACCAATGCCAGTGCGACTGTCAGGCCTGATAATATATCGTTTTTAGCAGAGCTTGGCGCTTTGCTGAGTAAGTTAAACATTAAGATCCTCTTTCAAGTGTATGCATTTTGGCAAGGCGCAGAATTCTAGCAAAAACTGCCTACGTTAACAATCAGCAACAACCGTAAACACACAGACAACAAAACGGTTAGCACGCAAAAGCACTAACCGTTTGTCAATAAAAAGCTAAATGAAGAAGGTATAATTAAAGAGGTAAAGATGTACTTCGCTTCACACAAGTCATCGTCACATTTGAGTGTACTTCTTGCACAAACTCAAGATTTAGAAGGTTATCGCGAACAAACTGCTCATACCCTTCAATTCCTTTAGAAATAATGCGCAGCATAAAGTCCATAGTACCCGCCATGCTATAGCACTCGGTCACTTCGTCGTAGCTCATGATTAAACGTTCAAATTCAGCTAAGTTTGTTCTGCCATGATTTGATAAGCGAACATGTGCATAAACCAACATATCAAAGCCAAGCTTTTTCTCATCAAGTAAAGCAACTTTACCTTTGATATAACCATCTTGTTCAAGTTTAGCGATACGACGCCAACAAGGAGATTGAGATAAACCAACTTTATCGGCAATTTCTGCCGTTGATAAGCTAGCATCCTGCTGTAATAATGCCAAAATTTGGCGATCTACTTGGTTTAGAGACATTTTATTTCTTTTTCTTTAAAAATACTGAGTAAATTATATAACTGATTTGAATGTCAGTCTGCCTATTTTCTATTATTTATGCGAAAAAAATGCAATTTTAGCCAAAGCGTCCACTAATAAATGGATTCGTTTTTCGCTCATGCCCTACGGTAGTGTTTGGACCATGACCAGGTAAAATGGCAACTTCATCTGCAAACGATAAAATTTCTGATTTAATTGATGCAAGCAGCTGCGCACTATCGCCTTTTGGAAAGTCTGTGCGCCCTACTGAACCTTGAAAAATAACATCTCCGACGATGACCTGCTGTGTCTCGTCATCATAAAAGACCACGTGCCCTGGCGTATGGCCTGGACAATGGCGCACCGATAACTGACTATTACCCACGCTAATCACATCGCCATGGTTTAACCACTGTGTTGGATAAAAAGGTGAAATGGGTGCAAATCCGAACATTTGAGCTTGCATTGGCAGTGAATCAAACCAAAACTTGTCGTCAATGTGTGGACCAATGATGTCAACATTAAACTTATCGGCAAGCTGTTTAGCCGCACCAACATGATCTAAATGACCATGGGTTAGATAAATTGCAATTAATTCACAACCAAGTGAGGCAAGCTGAGCGCATAATTTTTCAGCATCACCGCCAGGGTCAACTAATGCTGCTTTATTCGTCTGCTGGCAAATAATTATGCGGCAGTTTTGTGCAAACCCCGTCACAGGGACTGTAATGACTTTCATCGTTTTTATCCTTGTTCAGGTGTCTCAAACGTCATTAAAATTGGGTATTTTAAATACGCTTTATCATAAAATGGGGTACGCTCATAAAGCCAATTCAAACGCGCTTCTGGATCATTCGCAAATTGTTTATCTTCACGAATTTTCTGATCAAACTCTAACGCAAGGGCCGGTTTTTCTTTTAACATCTGTCGAGCATACGGCATGAGCGCGTAATTTTCCATGTACTCAGTACGTTGAAAAATGGTGTTAAACTCACCCCATGAAAAAAATGAATCAGGCGCTTCAGGGTGCAGCAAATGTGTTGCCAATTCTGAGTAGGGTTGCGCCGTTGAGACTTTATACCAGCCCTGTACATCTACTTGCACAGGGGCATAGTCAAATTTGGCATCTACACGAAAACGCCCTTCAAAGGGAGCTTTAGCAAATGTATAGTCGACTACGCTTGCCTGTGTCATCACTGCCGTTGGCGTGTTATCAACCTGTGTAACGTCGATACCGTGTAACTTAAGTTTTTTGATTATATTGCTATACGCAGGTGGAATGTAAAACGCACGAGGAACATGAACCGTTTTCTTAACGTCTTTTTGCCAAAAAATCGGCAATGACTCATAGTTTTTAGCTTCACCGAGGTATTTAACTTCAGCTTGCCCTGTAAGCGCGCTTTCACTGCGTGAATAGGCAATGCCTTTAAATGCGAGTGTGTCGGGTTGCTTTGCGTAACTTCGCTCAACAACAAGTTGTCTCGGTTTAAAATCGAGCTCTTTTTTTACAGCGGCATTTAATGCTTTATCGTTAGCTGCAAGCGCATCAATAGCGCCGTCGATAAACACATAAGTGCCTAACACACGCTGCTTGTAAGGTTTTAAAGAGTGATTTTCAACTAAAATACTAGGCAATGAACGTAAGTCACCCCACCCATTCGAATAACGAGGTGTCGCAACCCATCCTGCTAAGCCTTTTTTAAAATCGCGCTTGTCCATAACAAACACTAATGGCCCAGGTATGTGCCCTGCTTTTTCTAATTTGGCATCAATGACAGGTTTAAACAGGGTGTCTAGCGCTTCTGACACACTTGGTGACTCACTTGAGAACACAGGATTGTACCCATACGTGACATCGTATTGGTAATCAGCGCCATCTGTTACATGTACATCAATATAAAGATCGGGTTTGAATTGATTTATAACCTGCATAACCCCTTGTACTTCGGGGGTATCAAGCTTTGTATAATCACGATTTAAGTTTAAATTTAGACCGTTAGTTCTAAATCCCATTTCTGCTGGGCCGCGTTGATTTATACGGTTAAATTGGCTACTACGTTCGTGACCATCTACATTCAGAATTGGAATGAACAGTATGTTTACTTTACTTAAAATATCACGACGCTTTCCGGTCGCAATATCACGTAATAGCATAAACATGGCATCTTTACCGTCAATTTCCCCGCTGTGAATACCCGCTTGAACAAAGATAGTTGGTTTGGTATCTGCAACAAGTTGTGTTGGCTCAAACAACCCTTGCTCATTAGCAACAAGCATTTTTATTGCGCGGCCACTGCTACTTGTGGCAATCGTTTTTACTTTAAATTGAGTAGGATTAGCCGCAACGAGTCGATCTACAAAAGCCATTGTGTCTGCATAATTTGGCGATAAGGTGCCATCACTTAATTCAAAATCAGTCGTTAATGGCCCTTTTTCTTGCATTAAAGACACACTGTTACCTTGCCACGGTAACAAAGGAGGTAGGTGGCTGTCTAAAGTCACTACAGTAGATAAAAACACTAAACTGGCAAACATATCACTCTCAAGTGCGGTACTTATTCTATTAACGGGAATTATAACAACTAATTAGAATAGATTGCGTAAACTGCGGTGATTCAACAAAAAAATGGAGCAAATGACAGGACGTGATTATTTAAAGATTCACGGTTCAGGAGTTCTAAGATCAAAAAAAGGAGCACTAGGCTCCTTTTTAAACTGTATCAAAAGCGAAAATTAAGCCGCTAGGCCTTCTTTAGCTTTTGCAACAAGCGCTGCGAATGCAACTTGGTCGTAAACAGCGATATCTGCAAGGATCTTACGATCGATTTCTACAGATGTCTTTTTAAGACCATTGATAAAACGGCTGTATGAAAGACCGTTTTGACGAGCTGCTGCATTGATACGTGCAATCCAAAGTTGACGGAAAGTACGTTTCTTAGCACGACGGTCACGGTAAGCGTATTGACCCGCTTTAGTAACTGCCTGGAAAGCTACGCGGTAAACACGTGAACGTGCTCCGTAGTAGCCTTTAGCTTGTTTTAAAACTTTTTTGTGACGTGCACGTGCGATAACACCGCGTTTAACTCTTGCCATTTCTGAAGACTCCTATTAAGCGAATGGTAACATACGTGAAACTAGACCATGGTCATTCTTATGAACCATCATCTTAGGACGTAAGTGTAATTTACGCTTAGAAGTTTTCTTAGTCAGAATGTGACGAAGATGCGCTTGTTTACGCTTGAAACCGCCAGAAGCAGTTTTCTTGAAACGCTTAGCTGCGCCTCTGTGTGATTTTAGCTTGTAAGCCATTGCAATAACTCCAAATGTATTGCTCAACAATATGGCAAGCAGGCGAGAGATATAAATAGCTCTTCTTTCAAGGCCTAACTTACCGCCATTATCCGGTGAAAGCCCAGTACTAATGCACTGCAACTTTACTTAAACCGGTTATTTCAGGTGAACAGCAAGCTGTTACTTGATGACCTGAGATAAATTCGGTGCGTATTATCGCTTGTTTATTGCTTTTTAGCAATAGGTGCCATCATCATAACCATTTGGCGACCTTCAACACGATTTGGGAAAGATTCAACTTGTGAAACATCTTCCAAATCAGCTTTAACACGATTTAATAATTCAATACCAATTTCTTGGTGAGCCATTTCACGACCACGGAAACGAATAGTAATTTTAGCTTTATCACCCGCTTCTAAGAACTTACGCAAATTGCGAAGCTTAACCTGGTAATCACCTTCATCCGTGCCTGGACGGAATTTGATTTCTTTCACCTGGATTTGCTTTTGCTTTTTCTTTTGTTCTTTTAGTTCTTTGCTTTTCTCAAAGATGAACTTACCGTAGTCCATAACCTTACAAACAGGTGGCTCAGCATTAGGACTGATTTCTACAAGATCTACACCCGCATCATCAGCCATAGCTTGCGCCTCTTTTAATGACACGATGCCAGCTTGCTCGCCGTCAATGTCAATTAAACGAACTTCTTTAGCTGTAATATCTTCGTTGATACGATTTTTTTGAGCTGTTTGTTGCCCTTTCTTGCCGCCTCTAATGGTACGATCCTCCAAGAATATAAAATAAAAAGCGTGTAGTTGGCTGTTTGTTATGCCCTACACGCTCATGATTTATTGTCGATTTTTTATTTCGTCGCTAATTTTTGCAATGAAATCATCAACATTAAATTTGCCTAGGTCTTCACCTGTGCGAGTGCGTACTGCCACTTCTTGTTGTTCAACTTCTTTGTCGCCTACAACAAGTAAGTAAGGAATACGTTTTAACGTATGTTCACGGATTTTAAAGCCAATCTTCTCATTTCTCAAGTCAGCAGCGGCTCTAATTCCAAGTTTATTTAATTTTTGTACAATTTCTTGCACATAGTCAGCTTGTTTATCCGTGATATTCATGATCACCACTTGCTTAGGTGCAAGCCATGTCGGGAACAATCCGGCGTATTCTTCGGTTAAAATACCAATGAAACGCTCAATCGAACCTAATATAGCACGGTGTATCATAACTGGTGTACGACGTTCGTTATTTTCTGCAACGTATGTCGCACCTAAACGACCTGGTAATGCAAAATCTAATTGCACTGTACCACATTGCCATGCACGGTCTAAACAATCATATAATGTAAATTCAATTTTCGGACCGTAAAACGCCCCTTCACCCGGTAAGTAATCAAACTCAATGTCGTTTACTTTCAGAGCTTCTGCTAACGCAAGCTCTGCTTTGTCCCACATTTCGTCTTCACCGATACGTTTTTCTGGGCGAGTAGACAGTTTTACAACGATCTTTTCAAAACCGAACGTTTCATACGTGTCGTAAACCATTTTGATACACGCTGATACTTCATCCATAATTTGGTCTTCAGTACAGAATATATGTGCATCATCTTGTGTAAAACCACGAACACGCATTAAGCCATGTAATGCACCTGATGGCTCATTACGATGACAACAACCAAACTCAGCCATACGCAATGGTAAGTCACGGTATGATTTTAGACCTTGGTTGAAAATTTGCACATGACCAGGACAGTTCATTGGTTTAATAGCATATTCACGCTTTTCAGATTCTGTGGTGAACATGGCATCTGCGTATTTATCCCAGTGCCCTGATTTTTCCCACAAAACTCGGTCCATCATTAATGGGCCTTTCACTTCTTCGTAATCGTACTCACGTAGTTTTTCACGAACGAAGTCTTCAAGCTCACGGTAAATGCTCCAGCCGTCATTATGCCAAAACACCATACCCGGCGCTTCTTCTTGCCAATGCCATAAATCAAGTGCTTTACCAATGCGACGGTGGTCACGTTTTTCAGCTTCTTCTAAACGTTTTAGATACGCTTTAAGTTGCTTTTTATCTGCCCATGCTGTGCCGTAAATACGTTGCAGCATTTTGTTTTCAGAATCACCGCGCCAATAAGCACCCGCCACTTTCATTATTTTAAAATGTTGGCAGAATTTCATATTTGGTACGTGTGGGCCACGACACATGTCAATGTATTCTTCGTGGTGGTATAAACCAGGGCGGTCATCTTTTGCGATATTCTCGTCTAAGATTTCCATTTTGTATGTTTCACCACGTGCTTCGAATGTATCACGCGCTTCTTGCCAGCTTACGGTCTTTTTAACCACATCGTAGTTTGTTTTTGCAAGTTCAAGCATGCGCTTTTCGATGGCGTCTAAATCGTCTTGACTTAATGAGTGATCCATATCGATATCGTAGTAAAAACCATTGTCGATCGTTGGACCAATTGCCATTTTCGCGTCAGGGAAAAGTTGCTTAACTGCGTGACCAATAAGGTGCGCACAAGAGTGACGGATGATTTCTAAACCGTCGTCATCCTTGGCAGTAATAATTTCTAAGCGCGCATCGTCGGTAATTAAGTCACATGCATCAACACGATTACCATTTACACGACCGGCTATGGTTGCTTTCGCTAAACCTGGGCCAATATCGCTGGCAACATCATATGTACTTACTGGGTTTTCAAAACTACGCTGACTGCCGTCAGGAAGGGTAATAACTGGCATTATAAATCCTTATACAGTGGTGATGCCTACAATGCATCACATGTAATTTTTTAAATAAATTTTGAGTAACTCTGCAACGCTTTTACGAATAAGCATTGCCATTTGGTGCCTAAAAGACGTGTATTTACTGAGTCTTCGCAAATACAAGCGCCCATTGTCGCCGCTAGAGTCCTCAAATACAAGTATTTAGGTCAGTAAATTGACAATTACTTAAGTCATTTCATACTTAACAGGTCAGTACTTTAACGGTGATCACGATGCCACACACGCATACGCTCAAGTTTGCTAGTTTGAATTTACTTAACTACACCGCTCCCCCTTATTCGTTTTACCAACAGCATGAACGCTATAACAACACGCAGTGGCAGCAAAAGCAGCAGTTTGTGCGTGATTTTCTGTTTGATTCGAAAGCCGATGTGGTCGCGTTTCAAGAGGTTTTTAGTGCTCACGCATTAGAAATACAGTGTAAAGAAGCCGGTTATGATTATTTTGAAACCGTCGACTCCCCTTCGCACGATGCGCTGTACCCTCAAGTGCTGTTTAATCCTATTGTTGCTATCGCCAGTAAATACCCTTTCACTTTTGTCGAACCTTTGACTCCCTGCCCAGAATTGCTTGAATACCTCAACAACCAAAGTGATTTTAAGTTTAATCGCACGCCTATAAAGTGTTTCTTGGACTTTCCTGAATTTGGTGAGGTGTGCTGTTATGTTGTGCATTTTAAATCACAACGTGTGCAATCTATGGCGCACATACTCAACATACATAACCTTGAAGATCCCTTATTGCAGTTGCTGCACCAAACAGTTGGCGCAATGCAATCGCAAATATCACGCTCATTAGAGGCGTCTATTGTTTATTACGATGCGTTAAAAACACAGCGTGAAAAACAATGTGCCACCTTGGTGATGGGCGATTTTAACGACGTGCTGACAAGCCCCACATTATCATTTATGACACAAGGCTTTCACCCGACTCGTTGCGAGCCCTGTATAGCAAATAATGAACCCGTCGTCGGCTTAACAGACGCCTACCTATTTTGCGCTGCTAGTGAGAACAACACAAAGCCGTTTAGCCACTATTATCACGGCAAGGGGAATGTGCTCGATTATATTTTGGTCTCTGCGCATTTTAATCCACAATGCGCACTATCAAAGGTCTCAAAGCTGGGATACGAAAGCTATGATGCGCATTTAAACCCCCACCAAGCAGTAGAAGATATTACAGTAAGTGACCATAGTTCGATTGCAATTAAAATTCATTTTTAAAGCAACTGTTTTTCAGGACGTTACTTGCTATAATTGCGCAAATTAAGTTATTTAGAGATTAACTATGAGAACATGCGGTGTAGAAATTACAGGTAGTGATGTACTACTGTGTATTTTAACGAAAGATAACGACGTGTTTGATATCCGTGATGTAAGACAAACTCGCTTCACGTTAGGCGATGGTAATGACACAGAAGTTATGCGCAAATTTCAGTTTGATTTTAGAAAACTGATGCAAGATTACCAAATTGATTCTGTTGCAATTAAAGAGCGTCAACCTAAAGGTAAATTTGCAGGCAGTGCTAAAGGTTTCAAAATGGAAACAGCCATTCAACTTATTGAAGAGTTAGATGTGCAAATTTTCAGCGCAACAACAATTAAAGAGCAGCTTAAACGCAATCCACTGCCTATAGAGTTTGAAGATACTGGACTGAAAAAGTTTCAAGAAAACGCGTTTATCAGTGCCTATGTGTACTTAATGCGAAAAACCTATAAACAAGATCAAGCGTAATTTATCTTGTTTAAAAAGAACGTGCTACGGCACGTTTTTTTATGCCTGCCAAAAACCATTCTTTTCTCTTAATTTAGCTGCAATCACTGTACATTAGTCTTATAAGACTTTTATTTGTCGACAATCTATGCTTAGTTAAAACTGTAAGCTGACACTAAATGAACACGCAGTGTATTCATTTTTGTTATTTTCGCATCAAGTCCATGACAACATTTTAATAGGACACGGAGAAAACAATGCAAGCAAAGAACATACATAATAACAGTCTCCCATTAACACAAAGCTATTTTAAAGGTCGCACTGACATTCCTCTCATAGAGCAAACCATTGGTCAGTACCTAGATAACATTGTCGACAATTACCCAGAACACCCCGCGATTGTTGTTAATCATCAAAATATCCGCCTTACGTATAAAGAATACCAGCAACAGATTAACCAACTTGCGATGGGCTTGCTGTCAATTGGCGTTAAACCCGGCGATCGTGTGGGTATTTGGTCACCCAATAACATTGAATGGTGTTTAACACAATTTGCCACGGCGAAAATAGGTGCCATTATGGTGTGTATTAACCCTGCCTACCGCCCAAGCGAGCTAAAATACGCATTAAACAGTGTCGAATGCTCAACACTCATCACCGCTGATGAGTTTAAATCGAGTAATTATATCGACATGCTAAATGAACTTGCACCTGAACTAAAAAATGCAAATGCAGGCAATTTAGATCTTAAAGCACTTCCCCATTTGAAAAATATCATTCGCATTGGCGAACGTCCTACAGCGGGAATGTATTGTTTTAGCGACATAATGCAACGTGCGACTGATGCACATAAACTTGAGCTTGATGCGATTAGTGCAACATTAAAAGCAGATCAAGATATCAATATTCAATTTACCTCGGGTACGACAGGAAACCCTAAAGGCGCAACGTTATCGCATAAAAACATTCTCAATAATGGTTTCTTAATGGCACAAGCCATGAAACTAACCCATCTTGATAAATTATGTATTCCAGTTCCGTTATATCATTGTTTTGGCATGGTACTGGGCAATTTAGTGTGTATTAGTAAAGGGGCTACTGCCGTTTTTCCGGGTGATTCCTTTGATCCGAAAACAACGTTAGATATTGTTGAAAAAGAACGCTGTACAGCACTTCATGGCGTACCCACTATGTTTATTGCCGAACTTGAACTAAAAAACTTTGCTGATTATGACTTATCAAGCCTGCGTACAGGTGTTATGGCTGGCTCCACATGCCCAGAGGAAGTCATGCGCAAAGTACAAACATTAATGCACATGAAAGAGGTGGTTATTGGTTATGGACAAACTGAATGCAGCCCGATTAACAATGTAACCGAAACCGATTCACCACTGGAAAAACAAGTGACAACAGTAGGACGAGCACTTGCCCATACCGAGGTGAAAATTATTGATGAACTTGGCGATATCCAAAAAATTGGTGTGCCCGGTGAAGTATGTAGCCGAGGTGCGGGTATTATGCGTTGTTACTGGAACGATGAAGAAAAAACCAATGCCACTATCGATGAACACGGCTGGTTACATTCTGGCGATTTAGGTGTGATGGACGAACACGGTTTTGTAGCGATTGTTGGTCGTATTAAAGATATGATCATTCGCGGCGGCGAAAACATTTACCCTCGTGAAATAGAGGAAGTACTATACACCTACCCAGGTATTCAGGATGCAGCGATTTTTGGCATCAGTGATGAAAAATATGGTGAAGAAGTGTGTGCGTGGATCCAACCAAAAGAGGATGCCGTACTTGATGAAGATGCCATTCGTGATTTTTTAAAAGACAAGCTGGCTTATTTTAAAGTGCCAAAGCACATTCGCTTTGTCGACGAATACCCGATGACAGTTACAGGCAAATTGCAAAAATTCAAAATGCGTGAACAGATGCAAGAACTACTCAACGAAAAGGCATTTTCGTAGTGTAGAAACAGTAAAGCTCAGCAAGGCTGAGCTTTACATAAATAGGCAATCAGACAGAAAAACTCAATGGGCTTAAACACGCCCACATACACGCTTCTTATTTGTCTAATATAATATCGAAACCACCATAAATCAAACGCTTACCATCAAATGGCATAGGGTTGTTTTCAGGACTCATACGTGAATCCTCCATTAGTTTCTGCCAGCCGCTATCGCGAACAGCTTTTGAAGGCCAGATGACCCATGAAAACACCACCGTTTCATTTTCATCCGCTTTTACAGCCATGGGAAATGAAGTGACTTCACCCTCGGGTACATCACTCCCCCAGGTTTCGACCACCTTTAACGCACCGTATTCTTTGAATATTTCGGCTGCAAATTCAGCATGGGCAAGGTATTTTTCTTTATTTACTGTGGGTACAGCAGCTACAAAACCGTCGGCATAAGACATAAGTTAACTCCTTTAATAAGCATGTTAAACATAGTCTAATTGCAAAAAAGTGGCTAGCTATATTCATTAACAGCGCATTCTTAACATTAATAAGCTGTTCTGTGAGTTAAACAACACCTTGCTTAAGCATCGCCTGAGCAACCCGTTCAAACCCTGCAATGTTTGCACCGAGCGACAGGTCGTCTTCACTTGAATAACGCTTTGCCGTTGCTGATACTCTATCAAAAATGTTTTTCATTACTTGTTGCAGATTTTCGTCAACCTGTTGTGGCCGCCATGTTTGTAAGCTTGCATTTTGCGCCATTTCAAATTGACTCGTTGCAACCCCACCAGCATTAGCAGCCTTGCTTGGACCTAAATATACATCGTGTTCTTGAAATATAGCGTGTGCCTCAGCGGTCGTTGGCATGTTTGCACCTTCACAGACAATTTTACAGCCATTATCGACAAGCGCTTGGGCATCTTTTTTAGTTATTTCATTTTGTGTGGCGCACGGTAATGCGATATCGCCGTTAAAGTGCCAAACTTGGTGACCGTCTTTTGGATACTGACTCACAGGGATATACTCTGCTTGTGGGTGCTCGTTCAAGTAATCACGCAGCGCAGCGCCCTGCTCTTTTTTTAAGTGTTTTATTAATTCAACGTCAAGGCCATCTTCACAATATAAGGTGCCTTTTGAGTCACTGCAGGTCAAAATAATCGCATCGAATTGTGACAGTTTTTCCATTAAATACAGCGCAACATTTCCAGCCCCTGACACCAAGCAACGTTTACCTTTTAGTGAATCATTTTTAGCATCAAGCATGGCACTAAGAAAATAGGCGATACCATAACCCGTTGCTTCGACTCTTAATGAAGAGCCCCCTAACAGAGTGGGCTTACCTGTAAGTACCCCATTATATTGGTTTGTAATCCGCTTGTACTGACCAAATAGATAGCCAATTTCTCGCTCCCCAACACCAATATCACCTGCAGGCACATCGGTTTGTGCACCAATATGTCGGTACAACTCTGTCATAAAAGAGTGACAAAAACGCATAATTTCATGATCACTCTTTCCTTTTGGATCAAAGTCAGCCCCTCCTTTTGCACCGCCTAAAGGAAGCCCTGTTAACGCATTTTTTAAAACTTGCTCAAAGCCTAAAAATTTGACCACGCTTAAATTAACACTCGGATGAAACCGTAATCCCCCTTTGTAAGGACCAAGAGAAGAGCTAAATTCGATTCTAAATCCCCGATTAACTTGCACGTTTCCTTTATCGTCTAACCAAGGCACACGAAACATTATCTGTCTTTCAGGCTCAACTAAACGCTCAACAATCGCATTATGTTGATACACGTCATTTTCTTTAAGAATTGGGGTTAATGAGGTAAGCACTTCTTCAACGGCTTGATGGAATTCCTGTTCGTGTGGGTTAGAATCCTTTACAGTTTGCAGCATATTTTCTAGATATTGCATGTCAGCTCCTTTTTCAAGCTATTGAAATGTCTCACTAGTTTTAAACTCACTGATGAGACAAATCGATCACTTTATAATAAAGACGTGTTATTAGGTTTTAGGGCTCATTATTCGTCCATTCGAATGCACCCACATCACCCGGAAAAACAACGGGTGATTCAATACCGTCTTTATTTACTGCTGCAACACCAAAATAGTAGTTATCAATCACCACATTTTTTAACGTCGCTGTTGTCACTTTGCCAACATCACGACTAAATTGCCACTGAGGTTCACTGGTATAACGCCAGTAAATTTTATAGCCTGTAATTGTAGGATCATCACTGTGGTGCCACGATAAGGTGGTGCTTGGTTTAACGGCCCCTGAAATACTGACTCCCGTTGGTGGTGCTGGCGCCCATGCCATTGACGCAAGACTCACTGCATTTAATGACGTTAACTTTGCAGCATATGCAAAATCAACATGATCAATTGTATCACCATATGTAATGCCATCTTCGGTGCGCAAGTCTTGATGTTGTTGATTATAATTTTCGTTGGTTTCCATTATACGAACAGCAGCAAAGCCAACATCGTTGAATGGGCGGTGATGCCCTCCACGCCCAAACCTGTCTAATCGATACACCAACATGGTATCAAGATTTTCTATGTATTTGTCTGCGATTGTATCGATGTAGCGTGCGAGGTTGCGGCTCGCGGAATCGACTTCGCCCCCGGTAAACCGACGCTTATGGGCTTGTTCTTTGGTTTCAATAACCCGTGTGCCTTCAGAGAAAATACGTGCGGTGGTGTTATCTGTTACCCCATTAATACCGGTAGAATTACCGATCATATCGTTATTTAAGACAGCATGTACTCGCCAGTTATTATCTTGCGCGTATTTCGCTAATATTTTACCACCAAACAATCCTTGCTCTTCACCTGATAGTGCGGCATAAACAATCGAGCCATTAAATGTGTATTGTGACAACACTCGCGCAGACTCAATCACACCCGCTACACCTGAGGCATTATCGTTCGCACCCGGTGCATCTGAGGTGTAGTCCATCACATCACTGACACGAGAATCGATATCACCCGACATCATAACCATCCGATTAGGGTCAACCTGTCCTCGCTGAATGGCAATTATATTTACCACTTCAACAGGGTTTGGAATACGTTTTTCGCCAGAAATAGTGTCTTTGACCTCAATAATTTCAAGGCACTGGCCACACGCTTTTGAAATTGTTTCAAACTCCGCTTTTATCCAGCGTCTTGCAGCCCCAATACCACGAGTATTTGATTTAGTCTCTGATAAAGTATGTCGCGTGCCAAAATCAACCAAGGTTTGAATATCTTGCTCTATACGGGTCTTTGAAACTGCACTCGCTATTTCATGCAATGCTCGTTGATTGTTAACTTCAGGCGTTGTGGCGTGTGCAGCCGTTGCTAATAGTAATGATGAGCCAAACAAAACACTGCTCGTTGTTATTGTTTTTCGCTTTAACATAGTGTCACTCCTTCAATGAATCATTCAAGGCTAACTAATATTTCGCTTCAAGCAATAGTAATGAGTTAGAAGACAGATTATTAGGTTAAAACTTTTAACACAGCAGATAGGTATTAAGCGCCTCTATTAAATAAAGGCGATTGCTTTTTGTAATGTGTGTCTACTTAAAGACCTATTTTGATAGTCTGAGTCGCAGTTGAACTTTTACTTATGGTTTAATACTTTGAGCGCCGGGTAACTTTATATCATCGTTATAAAACACAACTTGATTCCCCCCCGAATGCTTGGCACGGTACATGGCTTTATCAGCACATTGAATCAAATACTCTGCATCACCATAATATTCAGGAAACATTACGGCCCCCATACTAGGGGAGTAAGCAAGCTCGGCATCGTTAAATTCAAGTGGCTTTGCTATCTCTTTCTTTAACGTGTCGACCAACATAAGAATGTCTTGCTTGTTCTTTATACTGTTTAAAATGACAACGAACTCATCACCCCCTAAGCGACCTACACTGTCATTTTTTTTAAGCACATGACGAATTCGCATCGCGATGGTTTTTAATAATTTATCACCTGCTGCATGACCATGAATATCATTAACTTGCTTAAATCCATCTATATCAATAAACAACACCCCAAGCACCGACGAAAGCGTATTAGCGATTGACAGTGATTCTTCAAGTTGGTTTATTAAAAAGCTTCTGTTTGGTAAGTCAGTGAGTGGGTCATGCCCTGCTAAATAGATAAGCTTTTGTTCGAGGTTTTTTTGCTCTGTTATGTCATACGCAATGGCGACTCTGACTTGCTTCTCTTGTGACCAATACACTGACCACAAAACATGCACGATCCGGCCATCTTTTCTTACCCAACGATTTTCAAACCGTGGGTGCTGATTGTTGTTCATTATTTGGTTAATTGCATGTATGGTTTTTGCTCTGTCTTCGGGGTAAACAAAATCGAGCATTTGTCTATTAATTGCTTCGCCAGGTGAATAACCAAAAATAGTTTCGAAGGCAGGATTTGTAAAAAGTAAGCAACCTTTAACATCTACAACACACACAGCGTCTAGTAAAAGCTCAACAATATCAGGCAAATATTCAGATGTTTTTGTATTCATAAGCGACTTCTAAGCAACCCATATTCTGAGTATAGCCGAAACAAAGCGAGTCACTAAACCACTAAAAATTAATTTTTGATCGGGTATAAGCGCTTAGATAACCAAACAGAAATACCACTAAAAAAAGCAATGCCCATAAAATCAGCGACTAAATCAATAAAATCTAACGTCCGAGTTTCAACAAAGTATTGACTCAACTCCTCTAACACCACGAACGTTGCCACGATTGCTGCGGCATAATAGATAGTATACCCGGCCACAACAAACGTTTTAAATTTAAAGGCAAGATTAATAAACAAAGTAAGTAACCCGAACAGACAAAAATGGCCTACTTTATCACCGTAAGGAATGGCAGCAACGAGATCAAAAAACACCGCTTTTTGACCCGTATTAGCGAGGTAAATTACCCAGCCGATAAAAATAAAAAAAGCAGCAGCTAAAACGACCAGTGCGCGTTGTAACATGTTATTACTCCATATGAGATGTTAAGAATAAAAACTGATAAGGGATCACTCGACGCCAATAATGCCAGTCATGTTTCCCTGCACGCTCAATATAGTCATGGCGGATTCGCATTGTGAGCATAGCGTGGTGTAATGCACGATTCTGTTCAATAAAAAAGTCATCAACCCCTATATCGAGCATAATCGCTAAACTGTCATCGCCTTTTTTCCAAGCCGTATTGCCCCCAGCTATTTTATGAAGGTTGTTTATAATGGCAATATCATCCCAGCGGGCTTTATTTTGTGCATAACTGCCCAGCACATTTGCTAAGTCAAATTCTGCCGAAAACGGCCTTACATCAACCCCAGCTGAGATACCCGATACCGCAGCAAACCGTTCAGGGTTATTAATTGCAATATGCAATGCACCAAACCCTCCCATCGACAAGCCTGTTATTGCTCTGCCTGATTTACTGGCATTCGTTGCATATGTTTTATCAATAAAATTAACGACATCATCTGCAATGTATGTTTCGTATTGAGATGCGTTATCAACTTCAGAATCAACATACCACGAACCATAGTTACCATCCGGATTGACGATAATGACGTTATAGTGATCTGCTAATCTTTCTATCTCTGTCAGGTTTGACCAATCGGTATGGTTTCCGCTAAAGCCGTGCAATACGTACACCACGTTATAACGTACAGACGAATTGTAACCCTGCGGTAGAATGACAGTCAGCGGCTTTTCAATCGCTGTTTTTTGACCTTTAAACGTAACGGTTTCGAGCTGATACGCACTGACAGGCAAACACACTAATAGCGACAATGCACAGAGTAATTTTTTCATGATGGCGTCCTTTTTCCTGTTATGTTTTCATTAATTTAAATACATGTAAATACATGAATAAATGTTGTATTTTAAACGTTATTTTTATCGTAAATGCTCTGCTAAAAAGCCAGCTCAATGATATAGTACCATTACTTAATTTTATAAAAGCGTCGCTTATGTATCGTATATTTGAACGGATGACCAATCCATTTCCTAAAGAAAAGCCTTCTCAGCCGCCCAATAGTTTGTTTGCTTTTTGCCGCCATTATACGCGAGGCATGGAGCTGTCATTATTCTTTATGTCATTAAGTGCAGCTGCATTAGCTATTTTAGAGGTTTCTCTTTTTAGTTACATGGGTCAGTTAGTTGACTGGCTAGGCCAATACACACCAGAGACTTTATTTGTTGAGCAAAAATCTGAGTTGATCAGAATGGCTGTGATACTGCTTGTTGTGTTGCCTATCGTGGTGTTTTTTCACTCTGCGGTTTTACACCAAGCACTCCTAGGTAACTACCCAATGTCTATACGTTGGTTAGCTCACCGCTACTTACTTCGGCAAAGTATCAGTTTTTATCAAAATGAGTTTGCGGGCCGCATTGCGACTAAAGTAATGCAAACCTCTCTCGCAGTTCGCGAGGCCGTGATGAAGCTGCTCGATGTTTTGATGTACATTGTGGTGTATTTTGGCGCGATGGTATTTTTAGTCGCAGAGTCTGACTGGCGTTTAATGATCCCACTATTAGTTTGGTTACTATTATATGCAGCCATTCAACTTTACTTTGTTCCTAAGCTAAAGCGTGTTGCCAGCTCGCAAGCTGATGCACGCTCAGAAATGACAGGCCGCGTAGTCGATAGTTACACCAACATTTCAACAATCAAATTGTTCTCTTATACTCAGCGAGAAGAGCAATACGCCAAAGACAGCATGGATGTGTTTTTACAACCTGTTTATAAGCAAATGCGTTTAGTGACGAGCCTTAACTTTTCGATCAATACCTTAAATTATTTACTGGTCTTTAGTATTGCTGCCTTATCTTTATACCTGTGGTCGATTAGCGCTATTTCTGTTGGTGCAATCGCTATTGCTGTCAGTCTTTCATTGCGATTAAACGGGATGGCACAGTGGATCATGTGGGAAATTAGCAGCCTATTTGAAAACATTGGCACGGTTGCCGATGGTATGAAGACTTTATCGACGCCTATCGAGGTTGACGATCAACCCAACGCGTCAACGCTTGCGGTATCGAAAGGTGCAATCAGCTTTGAAAACGTGCA
Organism: Pseudoalteromonas sp. bablab_jr011; assembly: GCF_016464045.1. Lineage (NCBI taxonomy): Bacteria > Pseudomonadati > Pseudomonadota > Gammaproteobacteria > Alteromonadales > Pseudoalteromonadaceae > Pseudoalteromonas > Pseudoalteromonas sp. bablab_jr011. The sequence goes on from NZ_JACDWU010000170.1 coordinate 43,136, forward strand.
GTTTAATTATGGTAAAGCAGCAAATGAAACGCACCGTGGCCCCGTTATTAATGGTTTAAATTTAAACATTAAAGCAGGTGAGAAAATTGGCCTAGTTGGCCGCTCAGGTGCCGGTAAATCAACGTTGGTTAATTTGCTTCTTCGCTTTTACGATGTTGATTCCGGAAATATCACCATTGATAACCAAAATATTGCTACGGTAAGCCAAGAGAGCTTACGTAAACACATCGCAATGGTGACGCAAGACACATCACTACTGCATCGCTCTGTAAAAGATAACATCTTATATGGTAGACCTGATGCAACAGAAGATGAAATGTTAGCCGCAGCAAAACAAGCAAAAGCGCTTGAGTTTATCGAAGATTTAGAAGACAGCAAAGGCAATAAAGGGTTTGCTGCTCAAGTGGGTGAACGAGGTGTCAAACTATCTGGGGGACAGCGCCAGCGAATCGCGATTGCACGCGTACTACTTAAAGATGCACCCATTCTCATTTTAGACGAAGCAACCAGTGCGCTTGACTCCGAGGTCGAAGCCGCTATACAGACCAGCCTTGATGATTTAATGACGGGTAAAACGGTCATCGCAATTGCCCATCGCTTATCAACCATTGCGCAAATGGACAGACTCATCGTGCTGGATGAAGGCGGTGTTGTTGAACAAGGCAGCCATGAACAATTAATAGCGCAAGGCGGTATTTATGCTGCCTTATGGTCTCATCAAACCGGTGGTTTTATAGGTGTTGAGTAGTAAATCGCGTATTTAAACGCTTAATCGCAGAGGCATTGATAATTCATTCAATGCCTCTTTTTTTCTCTAATGTGGTTTAAAAACAAAGCACATTAGGCTTAAAAAATGATGACCACTACACTAAACGTAACCCTATTAATACCACGAGGGCTATATTGGCAATCGCTGCAATCAAAAAGAAATAGCTGCGCGGGCTTGGGTTCTTTTCTGTTGCAATAGCGTAATACAGCAGCATGTGAATAATCCTTGCTATCACATACACCCAGATACACAGAGCGAATACATTACTATTCACATTTAGAAAAAAACCTAAAAATACCGCACCTAAAAACAACGGGCTATTTTCTAAACTATTCATAAACGTGCGATGCGCACGAAATACAAAGCTTTCATGACCCAAAGATGCGTTAAACTTACCAGGTACGGCACCGGGTTGTTTTGCCTTAACAACCGCAGCCACACCCCATTGAACAATAAGCATGATTAAGTAAACATAGACAGCAAAATAAGCAGACAAGGTTAATTCAGGCATTGTTAATTCCTTTTGTTAAAATAAGACGAATTCTTTTAACCTTGCAAAAAGCCAACCAAATTAACCCACTGATTTTTAATGAGATTAATTTTTTTTAAATCTTAAAGCTGCATAATTAGTACGGACTGTGTATAAATTTTACAATGTGTGTGCCACATGCAATATACGCTTATTTCCCGCGACCACTTCATTAAGTGCCCAACCTTATGCCCTAAAATATAAAGTACCCTAAAACATAAAGTACCCTAGCATTGCCATAAAAACACTGATAACCCGCTGTTTCATTTATTCAAGGCGCGAACATTTCTTATCAAGACTGTTTAAAGAGTATTTTGCTTTCTCGAAGAGCTAAATAAAGTAAAATCAGACATATCATTTGTTGTCGATAAAATGCCCCAGCTCCTGCGATGTACCAGCGCGGGCCGAGCGCGCTTTGCTGCAGTAATGAATGACCAACAGGCTGGCTACTTGCTGCCTATGTCACCAAGCGGATGCACTGTATACTATTGTACGCTTGTCAGCGGTCACTGAATTGAAAAGTCCGATATTAGTAGTACACCGTAAGCTTTGCTTGTGCTGCAACTCGGGCAATCACTGTTGCTTTGCCGTCTTTAGAGATTGAACCCAGTTTACAATGTGTTGTTGGTGACATTAAAGTTCTGTTCTTTAGTTGCAAAACCAAATGACTGTGCGTAATTAACATGACCAGGGAATGCGCTGAACACGCTTTGATAAAGTTAACTCACTCAACGTTCACTGCCATTTATCTCACTGCGCTAAATAAATGTGTATGACGCAATACCGCAAACAGCGTCGCAAAATAAACAAGAATATTTTTTATTGTGCTCATTTTTACTATATTGATTTAATTAAAGAACGTTAAAACACTAAAAAAGAGTAAATAAATTCATTCAAATAATCATAATTAAGTATGCTAACTATCAATTTACTTGCACTTTTGAAGTAGTTTTCGTTTTGCCCCCCTCAAATCTCACCGTTTTTACTTTACCCTCAGAACCACACATTATATCGTGAGCATCTACAGACAGCACTTCTCACACGGTGGCTTTGCTGCCTAGCGATGAGTTGATTAGCTAAAATTCACTATTCTAATAATAAAAAGGTTTTACATGCGTTTAGGACCCGGACTTCTTGTCACTGCTGCCTTTATAGGCCCAGGCACCATTACCACCGCAAGCGTTGCAGGGGCAAACTTTGGTTTTGCTTTAATTTGGACACTCTTATTTTCGGTTATCGCCACTATTTTGCTGCAATCTATGGCTGCTAGACTCGGTGTTACAACGGGACAAGACTTAGCAACTGCACTGAGAACAACCATCAAAACGCCTGTGTTTAAGTTATTAGCCGCGTTTTTGGTGATCAGCGCAATAGGGATTGGCAGTGCAGCCTATGAAGCAGGCAACCTCTCTGGAGCAAGCCTGGGTTTACAAGAAATATTGCCCTCGTTTAATCCTTTGATTTGGACACCTTTGATTGCAATTTTAAGTGCCGTGCTGTTGTATACCGGAAAGCATAAAGTAATTGAAGGTGCATTGATCGTTTTAGTTGTGCTGATGAGCTTGGTCTTTATTTCGACATTAATAATGGCTGCGCCGCCCTTAACTCTCGTTTTAAAGGGCTTTATACCAAGTTTACCTGAAAACTCCATTACCACGGTATTAGCCTTAATCGGCACCACCATTGTTCCTTATAATCTGTTTTTACATTCAGGCGTTCTTGCCCAAAAACATGACAAAAATAAAGATATTGAAAAGGTTATTAAAGAAACGAATGTAGATACCAGTATCTCAATAACCCTAGGCGGTATTATTACCTTAGCAATTTTATCAACAGCTTCCGTGGCATTTTATGGCACCGATGCGGGTAAAATTTCTGCAGCCAATATGGCCGTACAACTAGAGCCTTTGTTGGGTGGAATGGCCCACTACTTTTTTGCTATTGGCTTATGTGCTGCGGGCCTCACCAGTGCAATAACGGCCCCTTTAGCGGGTGCATATGCCGTGTGTGGTATGTTAGGTTGGTCAACAAAAATGAGTCATACACGCTTTAAAGGTGTGGCGATTATTATCCTAGCGTTTGGGGCGGTTGTGGCGTCTCTCGGACTTGACCCTGTTGCGGTGATCATCTTTGCGCAAGCAGCCAATGGCTTACTCCTGCCGATTGTGACTTGCTACCTTGTTTGGTTGGTGAATCAAAAATCAATTATGGGAGAATACACTAACTCTGTTTTTGTTAATGTTGTTGTTTTCCCTGTCTTGTTACTCATTTTTAGTTTAAGTATTTATAAATTATTCAGTTTGATTTTCTAGAGTGATAGTGCGAAATGGTAAAATAAAAGCCATTTATAGCAGGTTAGTCGTCCATACCAGCGCAATATTACTTAATCAAAAGCCGCATGGTTTCCCTATGCGGCTTAAATTTTATGCGCTCAAGTATATGCGCTTTATCTTATTGCTTACCTGACATTAACTGTTCCATAAGCTGGCTAAAGTCAAAGCTTGCCGCTTTTTGTAGCGGTGGGTATTCAGTAAGCGACTTAATATGCTCACCTAATAAGTGTTGTACAGGTTCGTTAAGCCATTGTTTAGCCTGAACTATATCAGAGCGGTCAGTCAAACCATCAAAGCTTTCAAACGGATCCATGCGAAGGTTGTAGAAAATGGGGAACTTTTGTTTTTCATACTGCGCATAGTAGTTTTCGCTTGTTTCAAAATGCAGCTTCCATTGTTTATAGCGAATCGCTTTAATGCTTGATTCGTAATAATAGAAAAAGTGGTCACGTGCACTGTCATCTGTTTTTCCTAACCAGTAATCTAAGTTATTTACACCATCAAGTGGCTGTTTATGCTCTTTGAGTGCTTTTTTGGCCACATTAGGCTCACCCGCAGCAGCTGCCAAAGTGGTGTAAATATCCATGTGTGTTTGAATACCGTTTAAAATTCTATCTGCGGGTACTTTACCTGGCCAACGAACAATCATTGGTACACGTACACCGCCTTCGTAGGTTGTCATTTTTTCTCCACGGAATGGCGTTGTACCACCATGAAGACGCGCACTGTGTTCTGGACCATTATCTGTCGAGTAAACAACGATCGTATTATCTAGCACACCCATGTCTTGAAGTGCAGCCATCAATTCACCCACTTGTTGATCATGCTCAATTAAGCCACTACCATACAAATCGTGCTCTGTAGTGTGCTTGGCAGCTAAATAACGGCTTTCATCACTTAAACGGGTATACATGTGCATACGGCTTGGATTAAACCACACAAAGAACGGCTTATTCTCTTTTTGTGCTCGCTTGATAAAGTCTAAACTTGCATCCATGAATTCTTTATCAACCGTTTTCATTCGCTCGCGAGAAAGCTGGCCTGTGTCTTTAATTTTTTGCTTACCAACTTTACCAAATCGTGGATCAACTGTTTTGTCATCTACATTAGTTGCATAAGTGTGTAAAACCCCGCGTGTACCGTATTTTTTGAAGAATTCAGGATCTTTAGGGTAATCAACTTGCTCAAACTCTTCTTGGGTATTTAAGTGATATAAGTTTCCAAAAAATTCATCAAAACCATGAACGGTTGGTAAGTGCTCGTTGCGATCACCTAAATGGTTTTTACCGAATTGACCCGTAGCGTAACCTTGCTCTTTAAGAACTTCAGCAAGAGTATAGGAGCCCGCTTTTAAACCAAGCTCTGCGCCGGGTCTGCCAACAGTTGTCATGCCACTACGGATTGGGTACTGTCCGGTAATAAGGGCCGCGCGACCAGCAGTACATGACGGTTGAGCATAATGATCAGTGAACATCGTGCCTTCATGGGCGAGTTTATCAATATTTGGGGTTTTATAGCCCATTGTACCCAAACCATAGGCACTTATATTCTGCCACCCTACATCATCAGGGAATATTATAAGAATATTGGGTTTATCTTTAGCGAACGCCACTGAGCTTACTAAATACAAAGCAGCAGATGCGACGGCGAGAAATCTTTTCATAACAGCAATCCTTCGTGTTTTGGAGTATCACAATCCACTTAACTAAATGATTAAGTATTAATGTAGATTGGTATTGAGTACTAAAAGTACCTTTTTAGTCTACTAAATGTTTACACTTCCGCAAATAAATTAGTTAAAAAACAAACAAAAATGCCGCATGGTTTCCCTATGCGGCATTTTTAACTTATTAGGCTAATAAAACTTATTTAATAACCTCTAAGCCTCCCATGTATGGGCGCAATACCTCTGGCACAACAATTGAGCCGTCAGCTTGTTGATAGTTTTCTAAAATGGCAACCAATGTACGACCTACAGCCAAACCTGAACCATTAAGTGTATGCAATAGTTCTGGTTTTTTCTCACCTTGACGACGGAAACGCGCTTGCATGCGACGTGCTTGGAAATCAACCATGTTTGAACACGATGAAATTTCACGGTAGGTATTTTGTGCAGGTAACCATACTTCTAAATCGTAAGTTTTCGCGGCACCAAAGCCCATATCGCCGGTACAAAGAATCACTTTACGGTAAGGAAGCTCTAATGCTTGTAAGATTTGCTCTGCGTGACCTGTTAGCTCTTCTAGCGCTTGCATTGAGTCTTCTGGTTTTACTAGCTGTACTAATTCAACTTTGTCGAATTGGTGCTGACGAATAAGACCACGTGTATCACGACCATAGCTGCCGGCTTCACTACGGAAACATGGCGTATGCGCGGTTAAACGAATTGGCAAGTCACTTTCGTCATAAATTTCATCGCGGGCACAGTTCGTAAGGGGTACTTCAGCTGTTGGAATTAAGCTAAAACCAGGTTGTTGTTGACCTTCGTCATCCACTAAACCTAACGTGTGGAATAAATCACCTGCGAACTTAGGCAGTTGGCTTGTACCGTACAAACTTGCGCTATTAACAAGGTAAGGTACGTACATTTCTGTGTAACCGTTTTTATCGGTGTGCGTATCAAGCATGAATTGTGTTAATGCACGGTGCATACGCGCAACTTGGCCACGCATCACAGTAAAACGTGCACCACTGATCTTCACGCCCATTTCAAAATCAAGACCCTTTACGTCTTGACCTACATCAACGTGATCTTTTACTTCAAAGTCAAATGATTTTGGTGTACCCCACGTTGATATTTCAACGTTTTGCTCTTCATCTTCACCAACAGGAACTGACTCATCTGGTAAGTTTGGAATGGCAAGGGCAATTTGCTTAAGCTCTTCAAGCACTGCGTCTTGCTCTGCTTTTACGCTGTCTAGTTCATCACCAAGGGTACTGACCGAATCAAGCAAAGCTTGTGCTTTATCGTGCTCGCCTTTGGCTTTAGCTTGGCCGATAGCTTTGGAACTTGCGTTACGTTCGCTTTGAAGTTCTTGCGTTTTTACTTGTAATGTTTTGCGTTTTTCTTCAAGTGCAGTCACTGCATCGATATCAAGTTCAAAGCCGCGTGTTGCTAAACGCGCAGCCGCTTGTTCAATATCTTGACGTAAATATTTAGAATCTAACATGTTAGTTTTTAACCTTTTTGCATTACCAGCTGAAGGCCCAGCCAAGCCATAAATATACACACCACCACGTTTAAGGTGATATTGAGGGCCATTTTAAAAAAGTGACCTTGTTGCAACAGCAACAACGAATCCATTGAGAATGTTGAAAAGGTGGTCAATGCACCTAAAAAGCCAATACCAATTAAGGTCTTAGCAGGGCTAACAGCGATTATTTCTTTTTCAATCAAGCCGTATAAAATGCCCATTAACAATGAACCAAGAATATTAACTGTCAACGTGCCAAAAGGGAATCCCCTACCCAGCAGTTTTAGCATTGTTTCGCTAAGAAAATAGCGTAAGCAAGCACCTGATGCGCCACCCAATGCAATCATCATGTAAAGTTTTAAACTATTCATAACGTTTAATATCACTTTGCTCATTTCGCTGCGTTAAATAATCCAGCTTTTGTTTTATTTTTTGCTCAAGCCCGCGATCCGTAGGAAAGTAATACTGCCTATTGCTAATAGCTTCAGGAAAATATTTTTCGCCTGCGGCAAATGCGCCTTCTTCGTTATGCGCATAACGATACTCAGCACCATAGCCCAAATCTTTCATTAGGCTGGTAGGTGCATTACGCAGGTGCTCTGGTACAGGGTAACTAGGTTCATTTTGCGCATCGTGCTTGGCCTGATTAAAAGCCATATACACAGCATTGCTCTTAGGCGCACTGGCTAAATAGAGCGTGGCTTGCGCTATGGCACGTTCACCTTCACTTGGCCCCACTCGCTGATAAATATCCCATGCATTGAGTGCAACTTCCATAGCGCGAGGGTCTGCATTGCCGATATCTTCTGTCGCGATGGCTAATAAACGTCTTGCAACATATAACGGGTCGCCACCCCCCGCTAAAATACGGCAATACCAATATAAAGCACCATCGGGTGAGCTGCCTCGTACAGACTTATGAAACGCAGAGATTAGATCGTAAAACTCATCGCCCCCTTTGTCATATTTCGCTAAATGCGTTGGCAGCACTTGACTTAAAACATGCTGATCAATTAGGTAATTACCTTGTTTTTCAGTGGTTAAATCAACGGCTTGTTCAAGTAAATTGAGTACTTTACGGGCATCACCGTCGCTGGCTTGGCAAAGTGCCTGCTTTGCGTTATCGGCAATGACGATGTTTTTTTCACTTAGCTCTACATCATCACGTAATGCGCGCTCAATCACATTGTGTAAATCGGTTTGCTCTAACGCTTTAAGTACATAAACACGTGCCCGTGAAAGTATGGCGTTATTGAGTGCAAACGAAGGATTCTCTGTGGTGGCGCCAACAAAAATAAACGTGCCGTCTTCTATGTGAGGCAAGAAGGCATCTTGTTGTGATTTATTAAAACGGTGTACTTCGTCGACAAATAATAGCGTACGCTGACCTCGCCCAGCAAGGTTAGCTTTGGCTTCATTGACTGCTTCACGGATGTCTTTTACGCCAGCGGTGACAGCAGACATTTGAATAAGACTTGCATCTGCATGATTAGCAATAATTTGCGCAAGAGTGGTTTTACCAACCCCCGGCGGGCCCCACAAAATCAGGCTGTGGCAGCGCCCAGCTAAAATTGCTTGGTATAGCGGTTTATCAGGGCTTAAAAGATGTTGCTGACCAATGTAGTCATTCAATGTTTCAGGTCGCATGCGCGCCGCAAGTGGGCGCACATCAGGACCAAAATTAAATCCTAGATTACTCAAGCCCTATTCACCTTGGCTTTGATCATCAACTTCAACACCTTCAGGAATGATAAATTCAAAGGTCGTCGTAGCCAATGGTTGATTAACCTGAGCATCTTTAAAGGTAAATAACGATTGCTGACCCGAGGTATCCATCACGGTCAATGAAGATAAAGCCTGTTTATCATCACTGAATGCAATATCAAGTTGCTCAACTTGGCTTTCTATGCCTTTATTTGGTGTAACACTAAAGCCTGTATCGGTAGCCAATACTTGGTATTTAGCCCACTGCTCAGGGTCTTTTGATGTAAGTAGCACAAACGGGGTTGAATCTATCAGACTATGGGTATTCATTATGGTAACTTGCTCAGCGAAGCTATCAAAATAATAGGTTTTTTCACCGTTAGAAACAAATAACGTTTCATCTGGACTTTGCTGTTGCCAGCGAATCATCATAGGTTGCTGGAGCGCAATATTGCCCTCACCTTGCATAATGGCTTCGCCCTGTGCATCGGTTACTTTTTGTATAAATTGCGCTTTAAAACTGTTAATTGTGCCAAGTTGCTGTTGCAATGCTTGGCTGTCGTCAGCACGACTCTGACCGCTTAATAAACACCCTACTATTAGGGTTAACACTGTAATTTTTTTCATTAATTTGCTCCACCATTGGGCACTAATACTTCTCGGGCACCATTATGACCTGGCGCACTGACAATGCCTGACGTTTCCATTTGTTCCACTAAACGTGCTGCGCGGTTATAACCAACGCGAAGCTTACGTTGTACACTCGATACCGACACTTTGCCGGTTTCTATCACAAATGATACTGCTTCATCGTAAAGCGGATCTGACTCTTCATCACCGTCTTCACTGGTTTCTCCTGGTAGTAAAATTTCTTCTGTGGCATCACCATTTAAAATTTCATCAATGTAATTTGGCTTGCCCCGTTTCTTCCAATCGTCGACCACGGCATGAACTTCATGATCATCAACAAATGCACCGTGAACACGCACAGGCACGCTGGTGCCAGGCGGTAAGTAAAGCATATCACCCATACCCAGTAAGTTTTCAGCACCTTGTTGGTCTAAAATGGTGCGCGAGTCAATCTTACTTGATACTTGGAACGCCATACGCGTTGGAATATTCGCTTTAATTAAACCCGTTATAACATCAACCGACGGGCGCTGTGTTGCAAGCACTAAGTGAATACCTGCTGCACGGGCTTTTTGTGCAATACGTGCAATTAGCTCTTCTACTTTTTTACCGACAATCATCATCATGTCAGCAAATTCATCAATCACCACGACAATACTAGGCAGTTTACCCAGCTCTTCAGGGCCATCAGCCATGCCGTCAGTGTCTTTAAAAAGTGGATCAAGGATCGGTTGACCGGCCTCTTTCGCATCCAATACTTTTTGGTTGTAACCTTTTAAGTTACGCACACCCAGTGCCGACATAAGCTTATAACGACGCTCCATTTCCCCCACACACCAACGCAGTGCATTAGCCGCTTCTTTCATGTCTGTGACCACTTCACACAATAAATGCGGAATACCTTCGTACACAGAAAGTTCAAGCATTTTAGGGTCTATCATAATCATACGTACATCATCAGGCCCTGATTTGTACAGTAAGCTTAATATCATTACATTAACGCCCACTGACTTACCTGAACCAGTGGTACCAGCGACAAGTAAATGAGGCATTTTACCCAAGTCAGCACACACAGGCTCACCGGCAATATCTTTTCCTAATACCATGGTTAATGGTGATGGGTTTGACTCAAACTTAGGGGCATTGATTACTTCGCTTAAACGCACGATTTCGCGGTGTTTATTCGGCAACTCAATACCTACATAGGTTTTACCCGGAATAACCTCAACAACACGCACACTGACAGCAGACAGCGAGCGCGCTAAATCTTTTGCAAGACCGGTGATTTTCGCCACTTTAATACCCGGTGCTAAATCGAGTTCAAAACGCGTAACAACAGGGCCTGGGTATACGCCGACAACCGTGGCTTGAATATTAAAATCAAGCAATTTGGTTTCAACTAAACGTGAAATGCCATCAAGCTCTTCTTGCGATAATGGGTTCTTCGCTTTATCTGGGCGGTCTAACAGCTCCAGCGACGGTAACGGGGTTGCTGGCGGTTGCTCTTCTAATAAGGCCTCAAATTTTTCTTTTGCAGTTGGAGGTGGCTGATACGCAGGCTTTGCCTTTGGCATTGGGCGTGCAGGAGAGACAACCGTTGTCGTTGGCTTTTCAGGTTCAACAACGGGGCTTTGATCAAGCGCATTGAGAGCTGATACAGTGTCAAACGATTCATCATCAAGCGCACTAAAACCGATTTCTTGATCTAAAATATCGTCAAGTTCATCAAAACCATTAAATTCAGACTCTGTTTTTTTAGCTGGTTTTGCAGCCGCTTTTTCTTGAGCAGGTTGGTTTACATCGGGTTCGGTAAAACCAATTGAAGGCTCACTATCAGGCTCGACAAAATTCGCATCGGGTTCTGATGAAAGAACAGCTTTATTTGCGTCTTTTTCGCGTTGAAGCCAGGCCGACAAGTGCTTGCGTGTAAAATAAAAGGCACGCATTACCCAATCACCTAAGAAGTCAACAAATTGCACCCATGACACACCCGTTAAAAGCGTTAAGCCTGCGAAAAAGAAACACAGTAATAAAATAGATGTGCCAGTAAAATTAAAGGTCGGCATCATCGCCGAGGCAATAACGTCCCCTACTACCCCGCCCGATGAAAAATTATAAATATCGTCAAAATTGATGCTGCTAATCGCGGTTGCAGAGGTAATAAATAAAGCAAAACCAATGATTCTTAAAGCCAGCGTGGTGTAATCAAGTTGGAATATGCGATGGGGCTGCTTAAATAATAAGTAACCAAATAACTGAATAGCCGCCGGCACCAAATAGGCAAGCCAGCCAAATGTAAGCAATAAGATATCTGCTATCCACGCACCTGCTGTGCCGGTAATATTCTTTACATTAACAAATTCACCGGTTTGCGACCATGATGGGTCGGCAGGATCAAAACTGATTAATGCACATAAAATAAATACTGCAGCAAAGGTGCTGATAATTAGCCCAGTCTCTAACAGTCTTTGAACACCATTTAGGCGCATAGCTCCCTATTCCTTATTATTCTTTACTCATCGATTAGCAGTGAAATACCTTAGCAGGAAATGCCGTTTGTTGCACTTTATCTTAACCATGATGGACTGATAATGAACAAGTTTTTGTTACTCTTTGTTTATTTTAACAGTTTATGCAATATAAGGACGAATAATCACCCCTTGTTCACCTTTTACTTCTTCCATCACGACGTAGGTACGGCTCTCACTTACATTAGGTAACTTAAGTAAGATATCACCCAGTACGTTACGGTATTCTGACATGTCATTAACGCGGGTCTTTAATAAAAAGTCGAAATTTCCCGAAACAAGGTGACACTCAATTATTTCATCGTGCTTTTTTACCGCCGCATTAAATTCTTCAAATACATCAGGTGAGGTTTTCGTAATCGTGACCTCAACGTACACCGACAACCCCTGACCCAATTTTGCAGGATCAACAACTGCTTTGTACCCGAGTATGTAGCCTTCTCTTTCAAGCTTCTTTACACGCTCTAAACACGGGGTCGCACTTAAGCCTACACGCCTTGCTAACTCTACGTTAGAGAGCCTTCCATCAAGCTGTAATTCCATTAAAATTTTTCGGTCTATTCTGTCAAGTAATTGATGCATACGCCAAACCAGAGTTTTACACTGTTAAAATATATTTTTTAGATTATATCACTACAAATGAACTTAAAAAAGGTGAGACACACTGCCATGTCATGAATATAATAGTCGAAAATTTTATCCCGTTCTATTAAGGCGAAAAACTATGATTATTGGTGTACCAAAAGAAATTAAAAACCATGAATACCGTGTAGGTATGGTTCCTGCGAGTGTTCGTGAACTAGTAAACCATGGCCACCAAGTGTTCGTTGAAACTGATGCAGGTATGGGCATTGGCTTCACTAACGAAGATTATATTGCAGCAGGCGCTGAAATTTTACCTACCCCAGCTGACGTTTTTGCTAAAGCTGAAATGATCGTAAAAGTAAAAGAGCCACAAGCGGTTGAGCGTGCAATGTTACGCGAAGACCAAATTCTATTTACTTACCTTCACCTAGCACCTGATCTTCCACAAACTGAAGACCTTGTTAAAAGTGGCGCAATCTGTATCGCTTACGAAACAGTAACAGACGCTCGTGGCGGTTTACCACTTCTAGCACCGATGAGTGAAGTTGCTGGTCGTATGTCAATCCAAGCTGGTGCACAAGCGCTAGAAAAGTCGAACCACGGCCGTGGTATGTTACTTGGTGGTGTACCAGGTGTTGAGCCAGCTAAAGTTGTTGTTATCGGCGGCGGCATGGTTGGTCGTAGTGCAGCACAAATGGCAGTTGGCCTAGGTGCAGATGTGGTTGTTTTAGACCGTAACATCGATGTATTACGTGCACTAGACGCTCAGTTTGGTAACAAAGTGAAAGCGATTTACTCAACCGCTGATGCGCTAGAGAAACACGTACTAGAAGCTGACCTTGTGATCGGTGGCGTACTAATCCCAGGTGCTGCAGCGCCTAAATTAGTGACAGCTGAACACATTAAAGCAATGAAGCCTGGTTCTGCAATCGTTGACGTTGCAATCGACCAAGGTGGTTGTATCGCGACTTCAAAAGCGACGACACACGCTGATCCTACTTACATTGTTGATGACGTTGTTCACTACTGTGTTGCAAACATGCCAGGTGCTGTTCCACGTACTTCTACGTTCGCACTTAATAACGCAACATTACCGTTTATCATCAACCTTGCTAACAAAGGCTATAAGAAAGCGCTTCTTGACGATGCACACTTCTTAAAAGGCTTAAACGTGATTAAAGGCCAAGTTACTTACAAAGAAGTAGCTGAAGCATTCAACATGGAATATGTTGACCCACGTACAGCAGTTGAAAATGCTTAATTAGCATTGTGAAACAAAAAAGCAGCGATATCGCTGCTTTTTTTTCGTCTCAAAAACACAAGACTCTGTTTATCTGGTTGATAGTTAGATAAATCGTTTGATTATAAAATCAACTTTCACACGTTTGGCCTGACCCAATAATTTTTTTACAGGCGCTGGGTAGTCATCCATCGTTTCTAAATCTTGCGGGCCTGATAAGCGTCGGCAATGAGTTAATATCGCCTGCTTTTCTTGCTCTATTTGCTTTAGTATATGCTGCTGCGGATCGTCAATTAAAATACCATTTTCAATATCAAGCCCCCATGCACGCGGATTTAAATTATGCCCGCTTAACAGATGCAAACGCTTGTCAGAGCAAATCCCTTTTAAATGGAATGAGTTGCTCTCGTGTTTCCACAGATAAACGTTAAGGTTACCATTGGCGATATGACGCTTTTGCGATTTTAAAAATTTATACAAAATGGTTTCGTATAAATATGGCAGCGCACCAATTTTACTAAACGGCTCAGATGGCGGTAAGTAAAAGTCGTTTGCTGTTTTATCTCCCACCACAATGGTCACGTTTTTACCTTGTTTTAAAAGGCGACGTAACGAGCGCATCAACGGTGCAGGGAAATTAAAATACGGCGTGTAAAGAATGAGTTCGTGCTCTGTTGTATCAAATAATGATTTGATTAAGCGGTTTAGCTTATTGCTACGCCGACCTAAACCCAAAAACAAACGCACCCCTAACTCACCTGCACTTGCCTCAGCCGCACTGTCATAACTTGCTGATTTTAGATCTCTCATTAATTGCTTTTGAGCAACTTTGATATCATTGAATTGAGTTAACGGACGCGTATCAATGCGTGGAACAGCTGCAGAGCTCAATAAATGTGTGTTAATAAATTCGATGACCGAATTACACAAGCCTGATTGGTGAACTAAAAAATAACGGTCAAGACGATAACGATCATCCTGTTGTAAATAAACATTATTTAAGCTCGCACCGCTGTAAAGTAAGGTGTCGTCAATTACGAAGCCTTTTAAATGTAATACCCCAAAAAGCTCTTTCGCTTTTACGGGTACACCATACACTTTAACGTTTGACTGATATTTTTCTTGAAAATCACAATACATGCTGGCATTGCCATCAGACTTGGCAGCACCAATTAAGCCCCGTTGAGCACGATGAAAGTCTACTAACACGTTTACTTCCAACTCAGGATTCGCTAAAGACGCCTCATGTAAGGCTGTTAAAACCTCTTGACCCGCTTCATCGTCTTGCAAATATAAAGCAGTAATATAAATTCTTTTCGTCGCCGAACGAATTAGACGCAATAGTTCAGTGCGATACTCTCTCGCATTGGTTAAGACTTGGACGTCTTCTGTAGTCAGCCCAAATGCGGGCTTTTCCTGCCAAAATACCATAATTGCCTGTTCGTTTATCTAGCCTAAAGTCTAAGCTAATATCAAAATTAGCTAAAACATACCAAAAAAATATTGCTTGGTCATGAATTAACGCACTTTGCTACGCTAATACTTCACTATTAGCTCGTTTTATAAGCAAAAAGAGGCATTTAAATTTTATTAAGTAAGGATTATTTGACAGCTTCGCGATTTACTTAAAAAAATAATCCGCCCTTTTGTTTACTTCCGCCTTGTTTTTCTTAGAATCGGGCGCATAGACATCGTATCAAAACGTTTTTAGGAAAAACCATGAGTGACGCAAAACACTGTAAATTACTAATTTTAGGTTCTGGCCCTGCTGGCTACACTGCTGCTGTATATGCTGCACGTGCAAACCTTAACCCTGTTCTTATCACGGGTATTCAACAAGGTGGTCAATTAACAACGACAACTGAAGTTGAAAACTGGCCGGGTGATGCTCACGGCCTAACAGGCCCAGCATTAATGGAACGTATGAAAGAACACGCTGAACGTTTTGAAACTGAAATTGTGTTCGACCACATTAACAAAGTAGATGTATCTAAGCGTCCTTTCACTCTAACAGGTGATTCTGGTACGTATACGTGTGATGCACTTATTATCGCAACAGGCGCATCAGCTAAATACTTAGGCTTAGAGTCTGAAACAAACTTCCAAGGTCGTGGTGTTTCAGCCTGTGCAACGTGCGATGGTTTCTTTTATCGTGGCCAAAAGGTTGCTGTTGTAGGCGGTGGTAATACGGCTGTTGAAGAAGCGTTATATTTATCAAATATTGCAGCAGAAGTTCACGTGGTTCATCGCCGTGATAGCTTCCGCAGTGAAAAAATCTTAGCAGACCGCCTTAAAGAAAAAGCTGAAAATGGTAATGTTGTTTTACACTATAACCGTACCCTAGACGAAGTATTAGGTGATGAAATGGGTGTAACCGGTATTCGCATTAAAGCCACGGATTCTGATGAGACTGAGAATTTAGATCTTGCCGGTGTATTCATTGCGATTGGTCATAAGCCAAACACGGATATGTTTGCAGGTCAGCTTGAAATGAAAGATGGCTACTTAGTGGTTGAATCTGGCTTAAACGGTAACGCAACACAAACAAGCGTACCGGGTGTTTTTGCTGCGGGTGATGTATGTGACCATATTTATCGCCAAGCCATCACATCAGCCGGTACAGGCTGTATGGCAGCACTTGATGCAGAGCGCTTCCTAGACAACCTGTAACCAGCGATTTAAAACACCTTTTTTAAAATACCAAGGGGCTATACAGCCCCTTTTTTTAGGCAAAAATTTTGCTAAAATTATCAAAAATAATAATGAATCCGCTGCAATGACAAAGCAAATTTATCAACTTCCTGAATCAGGTGTTGATTTCCCCAACCCTGAGCATGCCCTTGACGAGCCTGATGGCCTTTTAGCAATTGGCGGTGGGTTATCTGTTGCGCGCTTAAAGAACGCCTATCAATCCGGTATATTCCCTTGGTTTAGTGATTATGAGCCGATTATGTGGTGGTCACCTAGCCTGCGAGGCATCATTGAACTTGACGAGTTTCATGTTAGTCGTAGCTTAAAAAAATATTTAAAGCGCTCTGCGTTTCGCGTCACGATTAATCATGCTTTTTCTCACGTGATTTCAGCTTGCCGTGAACAACGCTTAGACGCAGAAGGTACGTGGATCACTGAGCAAATGATGGATGCTTACATTCAAGCCCATCAACAAGGTCTTGCACACAGTGTCGAGATTTGGCATGACAATGAGTTAGTCGCCGGTCTCTATGGCATTATGCAACATGGCGTATTTTGTGGAGAGTCGATGTTTCACCAAGTATCAAACGGCTCAAAACTAGCGATGTGGGCACTCGTTAACTGGCTAAAGAAACACAATGCTCATTTTATTGATTGTCAGTTAGAGAACCCTTATTTGCTAACTTTAGGTGCAAAAGTTATCCCACGTAGTGAATTTTTAACTAGACTTAAGTTAGCAAAAAACTATGTTCCCACAGCAGACATGTGGCAACCACAAGAGTTGATAAATATTTATGACTGAGCATTTACCCGCTAGGCTTGGTTTGAGCCAGCAATTTGATTGCAGTTATTTACCGGATCGCCAAGAGCAGCTCCTCGTTATATTGGACCCAAGTTGCTATTGCCCTGATAAATTTGAACAATTGTTAGCATTGGGGTTTAGGCGCAGTGGTGACCAAATATATCGTCCTCACTGCCCTGTTTGTAACGCCTGTAATTCAGTGCGTGTCTTAGCGCAACAATTTACGCCTTCTAAATCACAAAAACGTAAACTAAACAAAGCAGACAAACTTTTTACGGTTAGTTACAGTGAATATGAACGCGCAGAATATTACCCTCTTTATTGCAAGTACATTACGCAACGACATCAAGATGGCTCTATGTTTCCGCCTGATCAGAACCAATATGAAAGCTTTTTATTTTGCCAATGGTTGCCTGTGACATTTATTGAACTGCGAGAAGGTGACAAGCTCGTTGCTGTAGCAGTCACCGACTGCATGCACAATGCAGTTTCCGCAATTTACACATTTTTTGATCCCGATTAT
The DNA here is from genome assembly GCF_016464045.1 of Pseudoalteromonas sp. bablab_jr011. Lineage (NCBI taxonomy): Bacteria > Pseudomonadati > Pseudomonadota > Gammaproteobacteria > Alteromonadales > Pseudoalteromonadaceae > Pseudoalteromonas > Pseudoalteromonas sp. bablab_jr011. Next base: position 60,664 of record NZ_JACDWU010000170.1, read on the forward strand.
GAGAAGTACAGCATTGGTAGTATCATGATCATGCAGCAAATTAAGTTTGCTAAACAACAAGCAAAACAATTTGTCTATTTGGGCTATCAAATCGACGAATGTGACAAAATGAAATACAAAACCCAATTTTTGCCCGCAGAAAAGCATCTTGGCGATCACTGGTTGGCGATTTAATTTACAAATTTGAGCCCTGTAGCTTTACTTATTGCTGTATTTTCGGCAAAATCTGCAGCGTTTAACTATTAAAGAGGTGTTACGCTAAACATGGCGAAAGAAGACGTAATCGAAATGCAAGGTACGGTCCTTGATACTTTACCAAATACAATGTTCCGAGTTGAGCTAGAAAATGGTCACGTAGTTGTGGCTCATATCTCTGGAAAAATGCGCAAAAACTATATCCGCATCTTAACTGGCGACAAAGTAACCGTAGAAATGACTCCTTACGATTTATCGAAAGGTCGCATCGTATTCCGTGCTCGCTAAGTTAGTGCGATAACGAGAGATTTAGCTTTTTGCTGCTTTGAATGGGCAGGTGTGTTTATTACAAAGAGCTAAAAGCGTTTATTAAATGGTGTTCAAACTACCCTAGTTTCAATTCCATTTAATAAACAAAAAGCCCAGCATTAGCTGGGCTTTTTGTTTTCTGCCTTTTAAACCTTACGCTGTTTCGAGGTTTGTTTCATATTCAAAGTGAATTTTCTTGTCCTTAACCGACACTTTCACTGAACCACCCGCGGCCAGCTCACCAAATAGAATTTCATTGGCCAACGGCTTTTTGAGCTCGTCTTGAATCACACGCGCCATTGGCCGTGCGCCCATTGCTTTGTCGTAACCTTTATCAGCCAACCATTCACGTGCTTTAGATGTCAGTTCAAGATTAACAGACTTCTTATCTAGCTGAGCTTGAAGCTCAACAATGAATTTATCAACAACCTGCAAAATAACGTCTTTTTCAAGGTGATTAAACCAAATAATGTTATCTAAGCGGTTTCTAAATTCAGGTGAAAAGACCTTGTTAATCTCAGTCATGGCATCGTGAGAATGATCTTGCTCTGTAAAGCCTATCGATTTACGCACAGTCTCTTGTACACCGGCGTTGGTTGTCATTACCACTACCACATTTCTAAAGTCGGCTTTACGGCCGTTATTATCCGTTAAGGTGCCGTGATCCATCACTTGTAATAAAATGTTGTAGATATCTGGATGCGCTTTTTCAATTTCATCAAGCAACACCACCGCGTGTGGGTTTTTGATAACGGCTTCGGTTAATAAACCACCTTGCTCAAAGCCAACATAGCCTGGAGGCGCACCAATCAAACGGCTTACTGCGTGACGTTCAACGTATTCAGACATATCAAAGCGAATAAACTCAACCCCCATGCACTTAGCTAACTGCTTAGTGACCTCTGTTTTACCAACACCCGTTGGGCCTGCAAATAAGAACGACCCCACAGGTTTATCTTCATTTGCGAGTCCAGAGCGAGATAAACGAATAGCCGATGTTAATGCATCAATTGATTGATCTTGACCAAATACAAGCATCTTCAAGTTACGATCAAGGTTCTTTAATGTTTCTTTATCACTTGAAGAAACGCTTTGCTGTGGTATACGCGCCATTTTTGACACAATTAACTCGATATCAGCTACACCAATGGTTTTTTTGCGTTTTGATATCGGTTGTAGGCGCTGATTTGCACCGGCTTCGTCAATCACATCAATCGCTTTGTCAGGTAAATGACGCTCATTAATGTATTTTGCGCTCAGCTCAGCAGCTGCCTTAAGGGCTTTTTGCGTGTAACGAATACCATGATGCTCTTCGTAACGCTCTTTTAAGCCATTGAGGATTTTCGTTGTATCAGCCACACTTGGTTCAAGTACATCAATTTTTTGGAAACGACGTACCAGAGCACGGTCTTTCTCAAAAATATTTTTATACTCGTTGTAAGTGGTCGAGCCCATACAACGTAATTTACCACTTGAAAGTAACGGCTTAATTAAGTTAGACGCATCCATTACACCACCAGACGCAGCACCCGCACCAATAATGGTATGTATCTCATCGATAAATAAAATTGAATGCGGTTTAGCTTGCAGCTCTTTTAGTAACGATTTAAAACGTTTTTCAAAGTCGCCGCGGTATTTTGTACCGGCTAATAATGCGCCCATATCAAGTGAATAAACAACCGCATCGGCTATTACATCAGGCACTTCGTTTTTCACAATACGATAAGCAAGGCCTTCAGCAATGGCTGTTTTACCTACCCCGGCTTCACCAACCAACAATGGATTATTTTTCTTACGACGGCATAATACTTGTACCGTACGCTCGACTTCATTATCACGGCCAACAAGCGGATCGATATTTCCTTCAATCGCTTGCTGATTGAGGTTTGTTGTAAAGTTTTCAAGTTTAGTCGGCTCTTCGCCTTGCACCTCTTGTACTTCTTCATGAATATCATCATGGTCATCGCCACCGATATCATCATCGGCTTTCGAAATACCATGCGAAATGAAGTTAACGATGTCTAAACGATTTACATCCGCTTTTTTAAGTAAATAAACAGCTTGGCTTTCTTGTTCAGAGAAAATAGCCACAAGTACATTTACGCCTGTTACTTCGTTCTTACCTGACGATTGCACATGAAACACCGCGCGTTGAAGCACACGTTGAAAACCCAATGTAGGCTGTGTTTCTCTGTCTTCTTCTAAGTCAGGAATAACCGGCGTTGTTTCGTCGATAAAATCTGATAACTCAACTTTTAACGCGCTCATATCTACACCACAGGCGTTAAGCGCTTCTCCAGCAGAAGGGTTATCGAGCAGCGCGAGTAAAAGATGCTCGACGGTCATAAATTCATGTCGGCGCGTTCTTGCTTCGCGAAACGCCGCATTCAAGGTTAGTTCTAAGTCTTTGTTTAGCATTGGCAACCCCTTACTGAGATAATATTTATATACCGTTGTGATGGGCTAAATGTTCACCCTACCTTGGTATTTATTCCTGCTCACAACTACATAGCAGTGGATGCTCGTTGTCTCGTGCGTAACGATTAACTTGCTCAACTTTAGTGTAAGCAACATCGGCGCTATAAATGCCGCATATTGCTTTACCATTATGATGAACTTGAAGCATCACATCTGTTGCTCTATCGCTATCCATATTAAAAAACGTCATTAGTACTTCTATCACAAAGTCCATTGGCGTGTAATCATCATTATTTAAAATGACCTTATATTTTCGCGGTGGTTGCAGTTTTTGCTTTTCACTATCGCGAACCGTTTCAATAACACCAGAATCTTTCATACCACTCATAATTAAATATAGTCTTGTCTTTAGAACTCAAGCAAACTTGAATAAAAAAATAAATAAATTGTTAAAAAATAGTTCAAAACACTTGACTGACTGCCTAAATAAACTACAGTCAATTATAGATTGATTAAACCTTAGTCAGTCTAGCAAATTACACGGTTTAGAATAACTAAATTAGTCAACTTATAGAAGGATGTAGAAGTATGGCTTGTGGTAAAGTCAAATGGTTCAACAATGCCAAAGGTTTTGGTTTCATCGTAGAAGACGGTAGCGAGACTGATATATTCGCTCATTACTCAACGATTGTAATGGACGGTTATAAAACACTTAAAGCTGGTCAAGATGTAACATTCGAATTGCAACAAGGTCCAAAAGGGTTACACGCAACGAATATTGCGCCTAACGATGAAATTTCTTAGGTATTACCTATTCGAGTATCAAGCGAGCGACCTTGTTAAGTTCCTCGCTTACTCTCTTCCCACTAATATATCTTATATTTATCCTTGAAATTCCTTTTCTTCATCCCAATTGTTTAATTGTTATTAGCCCTTTAGAGCCAAGCTTGTTACACTCTTGTTGCTTAAATTTAGCTTTTTCGTCATTTTGACCTAAGGCTTATGGCTAATTTCATTTTATGCCTATTTAGGCTATAAGAATTTTACAGTCTGTCAGCTGTGGTTATTTTGATACCCCGTATTAAGTTGCAACAGCTAACAGACTGATTGCTATGATACCAATTCAGTTAATTAAATGAGCGATATTGAGGAAAATCTTGCCGATAACTCAGCAAAAGTCGTTATTTAGTGATTCTAAATAAGCGCTGCAATGCTGTTAGGTGCGGTTTATTCTCGAATAAAGCAAATGTTATGGCGAGTTGGTATTATTTGATAGCAATATAATTGCATTGTTGAATATGGCTAATTAAGGGTGGCTGCTTGCAGTAACTGCCAAACATTACGCCAACTATCTAGGAATGATGATGACATCAAAAATTATCTACACTAAAACAGATGAAGCGCCAGCACTGGCAACGTATTCATTGTTACCAATCATCCAGGCGTATACTAACGCGGCAGGTGTTGAAGTTGAAACTCGCGACATTTCATTAGCAGGTCGTGTAATTGCTAACTTCCCTGAGTACCTTACAGAAGAGCAACGTATTGATGATGCACTTGCTGAACTAGGCCAAATGGCTAAAACGCCTGAAGCAAATATTATCAAGCTTCCTAATATCAGTGCGTCGGTTCCACAGCTACGCGCTGTAATCAAAGAGCTACAAGAAAAAGGTTACGCACTACCTGACTACCCATCAGAGCCAAAAACTGATGAAGAGCAAAAAATTAAAGCGACTTACGACAAAATCAAAGGCAGTGCTGTAAACCCTGTACTTCGTGAAGGTAACTCTGACCGTCGTGCACCTAGCTCTGTAAAAGAGTATGCTCGTAATAACCCACATTCAATGGGTGCTTGGAGCAAAGATTCTGAGTCGTATGTTGCAAGTATGGAAGAAGGTGATTTCTTTGGTTCTGAGCAATCAGTGACTGTTGCAGAAGCGACTGATGTGCGTATTGAGCACGTTGCAGAAAATGGCGACGTTACAGTACTTAAAGCAAGCACACCGCTTCTAGCAGGCGAAGTGATTGACGCATCTCGTCTAAGCGTTGCAAAATTACAAGATTTCTTAGCGAAAGAAATTCAGACTGCTAAAGAAAAAGGTGTATTGTTCTCACTACACATGAAAGCAACGATGATGAAGGTATCTGACCCAATCATCTTTGGTCATGCAGTAAAAGTATTCTTTAAAGATGTATTTACCAAACACGCTGACCTTTTCAAAGAGTTAGATGTTGATGTGAATAACGGTTTTGGTGACGTATTTGCTAAAATCGAAAAACTAGATGCTGCTAAAAAAGCTGAAATCGAAGCCGATATCCAAGCTGTTTATGACAACAACCCTGCTATCGCGATGGTTGACTCAGACCGTGGTATTACTAATCTTCACGTACCAAGCGATGTGATCATTGATGCATCAATGCCTGCTGCAATCCGTTCAAGCGGTCAAATGTGGAACAGCGAAGGTAAATTACAAGACACAAGTTTTGTTATTCCAGATCGTTGTTATTCTGGTGTTTACCAAGCAACTATTGATTTCTGTAAAGAAAATGGTGCATTCGATCCTACAACCATGGGTAGCGTACCTAACGTAGGCCTTATGGCACAAAAAGCGGAAGAATACGGCTCACACGATAAAACGTTTGAAGTATCAGCAGCAGGTACTGTTCGCGTGGTAGATACAAACGGCACAACATTACTTGAGCACGCTGTTGAGCAAGGTGACATCTGGCGTATGTGTCAGGTAAAAGATGCACCAATTCAAGATTGGGTTAAACTTGCTGTTAATCGTGCTCGCGCAACAAATACACCCGCGGTATTCTGGTTAGATGAAAATCGTGCGCACGATGCCGAGCTAATCAAAAAAGTAAATGCGTATTTACCACATCACGATACTGATGGTTTAGATATCCGTATTTTAGCACCCCTTGAAGCGACTAAGTTCTCACTTGAGCGTATTAAAGAAGGTAAAGATACGATTTCTGTAACAGGTAACGTACTGCGTGATTACCTAACTGACTTATTCCCTATTCTTGAACTAGGTACAAGCGCTAAAATGCTGTCAATCGTACCACTTATGAACGGTGGTGGTTTATTCGAAACGGGTGCGGGTGGTTCTGCTCCTAAGCATGTACAGCAATTCGAAAAAGAAAACCACTTACGTTGGGATTCTCTGGGTGAGTTTTTAGCACTTGCGGCTTCTTTAGAGCACTTAAGCGTTAATACTGGTAATAAGAAAGCACAAGTACTTGCTGATACGCTAGATAAAGCAACAGGTACTTTCCTTGCTGAAAACAAATCACCTTCACGTAAAGTGAAAGAGATTGATAACCGTGGTTCTCACTTCTTCTTAGCATTATTCTGGGCACAAGAACTTGCTGCTCAAAACGATGACGCTGAGTTAAAAGCACAGTTCACGCAAATCGCTTCTGACCTTGAATCACAAAAAGAGCAAATCGTTACTGAGTTGAACGATGCACAAGGTCAAGCAATGAATGTAGGTGGTTATTACCAACCGAATGACGATGCGGCATTTAAAGCAATGCGTCCAAGCACAACATTCAATGACATTTTAGCTAAATTAGTTTAATTGTTATTGAAATCTGTTAAAAAAGCGCTCATTGAGCGCTTTTTTTTATGAATGCGATAATACCAACCCGCAATACGACTTAATTATTTTGAGTGATTAAACCTGTCGCTACCTGCGTTAAAAATGTCTAATTTACGACAGCATGGATGCAGGAGATAGAGCAATGCAGGAGCAATTGCCGAGAACAACTTACTAACGACATTTTTGCCTTGGTATAAACGGGGGTTTTATTGCGTGAAAAAAAAGACCAGTTAATTAAGCTAATTGGTATAAAAGGCCGCATAGGCGGCCTTTCTTATTAAAATTACTTTGTGTACGCTCTTGGCATCGCTGATTCGGTTGTGTAACGTTCGCGCAATTTATCTTGACGCGCTTCAGTTGAAACCTCTTCACCATTGATCCACATTTTACTTACGTGTGATTTCAATTCAAATGGATCATTAGACCACATTACTAAGTTCGCACGTTTGCCTGTTGCTATTGCTCCTGAGTTCAAGCCAAAAACATCCGCAATATTACTGGTCACCGCATTCAATGCACCTTGTTGTGTCATACCATACGACACAGCGTTACCCGCATCAAAACGCAACTGGTAAACATTGTGACTCGAGTCCCCTGCAACACCAATAATCACTTTAACACCGGCTTTTTCGAGTTTGCCTGCATTGGCTAAGTTAGCATGCATTGAATCAAAGCTACCCGGTAAATTTGCCATAGAACTGATAATCACCGGCACATTAGCTTTTGCTAAAGTATCCGCAACAACAACGGCATCATCACCACCATGAATTACTAAATTAATTCCAAACGTGTCTTTTAATTTCACTAATTCATAGATATCTGACGCGCGTTGTACACTGGCAATCAGTGGCATTTCACCTGAGAGTACTTTATCAAGGATCTTTTGCTCTGTGGTGGGGTCTTTTTTATCATCTTTTTTAGCTGACTTGTGCCCTTCAAGCTTGTCGATCAGTGTTTTCATCGACATTGCACGTGAGCCTTTACGCTTTTCACCTAAATGAACCACAAGGGCAACTTGTTTTTGATTTACACTATCGAATGAACCCGATAAATCAACAACAGAGGCAAGACCTGCAAAAATACTTTCACCACCATTTGGCACGATTACGTCTTGAGTAATCCCGCCTTTTCGAGCATAAGGAATTAAGCTACTGCGTGGGTTAAAAGCAAGACTAGGATCGAAATCAATACTCGCTTTATCATCACCGCCGTCACGAGAACCCGCAACAGCCCCTACTTCAACTAAGCCAAGTTGGTTCATCGTACCGATAAACCCTGCGGTCACGATTTGACCTTGAGCATCAACAGTGGTGTCTGCATTTATTGATTCTGGATTAATTGCAACAATTTTTCCCTCGTCAATAACGACACTAGCACCTTCTAATACACCTTGTTCTGTTGATGTGTGAATGGTTGCATTAATAATTGCAATCGATTGTGCGCTCGCTACCGACGAAAATAAACCAGCAGCAACTAAAGAGAGCGAAAATGTTTTAGTTAATTTTGTCATCAATGTTACTCCTACTGTTGACCAAGCATGAAATCGCTTTGTGCTTGATATTTTTCATCATGACGATCGTATACCTTGGCACCATCAATAAATACTTGCTCAGCTTTTGCGTACACACTAAAAGGGTTTTGATTCCAGATAACAACATCGGCTTGTTTACCCGATTCAAGTGAGCCTGTTTTATCATCGATACCCAGTGATTTAGCAGCGTTTGCTGTGATCCACTTAATAGCGTGTTGTTCTGAAATATTAAAACCAACATCGTTTGCACGGTACATCACTTTACCTGCTTCTTGGTTTAAGCGTTGAATAGTTGTATCAGAATCTGAGTGGACAATCGCGCATGAGTTTTTAACCGCATCGACAATAGCCACGTTTTCTTGAACCATGTCATAGGCTTCCATTTTAAAGCCCCACCAATCTGGCCACATTGCTGCACAGTTGCCGTTTTCAGCGAGTAAATCGGCAATCTTGTACGCTTCAATACCGTGGTGGAAAGTGCCTGAGTGATAACCAAATTCTTTGCCTAGGTCGATCATCATCGCCATTTCTTCTGCTTTATAACAGTGGTTATGAATAAGAATATCGCCATCAAGGACACCAGCTAGCGTGTCTAGCTTAATATCACGGTGAGGAATTTCAGGATTTTTACCTGCCGCGTAATCGCTGTCATATTTTTCCCACTGACGCTTATATTCCGTTGCATCAATCCATGCTGTTCTGTAGCCCGCCATATTACCCATACGTGTTGAAGGTAATACCCCTTTGCTTCCATAAACACGTTTTGGGTTTTCACCACAAGCCATTTTTAAGCCATAGGGTGCATCAGGGAATTTCATACCTTGCATTGTATGTGAAGGAACATTTTTTAAAGTAACACCACGGCCACCAATTAAATTTGCTGAGCCTGGTAAAATTTGTAATGACGTAATGCCGCCTTCACGAGCACGGTTAAAACCAGGGTCTTGCGGCCAAATAGAGTGTTCAACCCATACTTCAGCAGTCACTGGGCTTGTCATTTCGTTACCATCTTGATGCGATGCCACAGACGGTGTTGGGTATGCGCCTAAATGCGAATGCACATCGATGATACCGGGCGTGACCCACTTGCCTTGTGCATCAATGGTGTTATCTGCTTGTACAGATAAGTCCTTGCCTACTTGTTGTACTTTACCATCAACAAAATAAACATCAGCCTCATCTAAACGCTCACCGGTGCCTGTTAGTACCGTTGCATTGGTAATAAGAGTACTTGTTGATGCCAGTGGCTTATAAGTACTTGGGTATGGGTTTTTATCAATCGTTACTTTTGGATCTTGTGGGCCATTATCTTGGCAACCCGCAAGCGCGATACCAAGTGAAATAACCATCAAGGATGGTGCAAATTTATGCATTTTGTTGTTTCTCCTTTTTTTATTATATAACTTTAATCAAATGTTAATAGCAATGCTAACAAACGAGGTAAGTGACGTTTAAGTAAGACGAATTACGTTATTTCTTCCGTTACTTATTTTTTAATGTAATTCGTATAGAGCTTCTCTAATGCACCTTCGGTCGTGAGGCTAGGATCTTTATTAATAAAATGCGTCACGGTACGGGTTACGAAATCAGAGTTTTGTTTATGTTGTTTAGCAAAGCTTTTGATTAAAGTATTGGCATCAGTGGCTGCCGTTACTTTTTCATGACGGTGGCGATATTGACTCAAGGCACGATTAAAATCGCCGTTATAATCTTCAACGACTAATTTATAAAAGTCACTTTTATCGACGCTAAGCTCGTTGATACAGTAATTTAGCGCCTCTTTAAAGTCGTAAAAGACTATTCCTTGCACATCAAATTCAGTGCGTTTTTCGCGAATAGTAACGCGGGCATCTTCAGTCGAATAACTGTAGCCCTGAAAATCAAGCCGCTGTGCAGCTTCTTCGCCCAATTTCATTCCCGCTTTAATGCTATGAACAAATTCATCACTCATATCATCAAGCTCATTTTCGTGCCACATGTGAAATACTCGCAGCGCTTTGGCATATTTATTGGCTATTTTCTTTTTTACTTTGGTGAATCGGCCATCAATCGTTAACACTCGCTCATTATGAAGTAGCGCAAAACATTCATAACACGCTGGTATTGAAATAAATTCAGCGTCTTCACCTAAATCAATAATACTTTGCATCATATGAAGAGGGGGGCAATAGTCGCGCTCAGTTGCCTCACAACCACAATAAAAGCATTGATTAAAATGCTTAGAATGTGAGGCATAGGCTTGTTGATAATAGCCTGATAATTTTGTGGTCACTTAAACTCCTTACACTTTATTCAGTGTCTAATAGTGAACATTTAAATTAGAGTTAAAACGTAAATGTAGCAATACCGTAAAACAAATAGAAAATACGCTCTCTAAACCTGCTCAGTTTGCTCTAAAATGAAATTATTTTCTCGTTATTTGTGTCAAAATTCATACTTTAAAATATGTCTAATCAAACGGTTATATATTGGGGTACACATCTACATACTTGCTTACATCTTGTCCGTTTTCATTAACAGCAATCAATCAAATTTAGGGTAATACTTTAATGGTGCCTAGCAAATAGGAATTGTGAAGTATCCCACGCGAGGTTGCACGACTTTCATGTCACATGGACAAACAACTGGAGAGAAAGATGAATACATTAACATTAGCATTTGGTACAGCACTTATTGTCGGTTCTTCAATGGCAGCAACAGATGCAAACGCCGCACAGTTTGTAGCTGCAGATAATTCTGCTGGGACACAAGCATGTATGGCTATTGTGTCAAATAAACCCATAAACCTTGCTCAAACAATGCGTGATTTACGCTTAAACAAACGCGTCATCTCAGACAAGTTACAGTGCAATGATATGTCTACGGCACAGTTTGCCAGCACCTATGGCTTTAATAAATCAGCAAGCTACTTAAATTTAGAGCAACAAACAAAAACAAGTATTCAAGATATCGCTAAAGTCAGTGATAACACCGTCTACGTCATTTCGGGTTCTAAATAATGACAGATTTGATGTAGCAGACCTTGTATAGGTCTGCTACACACTTTTTATAAAAGCGCAGCAATTAAGCCAAATACACCACCAAACACGCCACCCCAAATAACCAGCCAGCCTAAATGTTCTTTAATCATTGTTTGAATGATATCTTTTACCATGACGGGAGTTAGTTCGTTTAAACGCTCATCCACTAACCTTTCTACCGTGTTATGTAACGAGCCACCAATGTGCGAGTTTGCAAACAGCTTTTCATCGAGTATTGTTTTAAATTCGTCACTGTGAGAAATATCAATGACGGCCTGTTTCATTTTATTTATGAACGGCTCACGCATTGGCTCTAAGGCATCACGTCCACCAAACATTCCTAACATACTGCCAAATTGCGATTGCTCAATAACTTCGATTAATGAGTCATAGGCTGGGCTTAGGTTTACTTCAGCAATAACAGGCTCTAATTCTATTTGAGGTTTCGCAAGAGCCATCACTTGATCTATTTTCTCTGCCGCGAAAAATTCCGTCATGACTAACTGCCTGATGGATGCTTTAAACGACTCAAACTTTAGCGTAATGACACCTGAACCATACAAGAAAGGCACTTTTTCAAACAGCATATGTATCGCTAACCAGTTTGTTACAGCGCCAGACAAAGCAAATAATCCCACAGATAATACAATTGCCTGATCAAACAAAAATCCAACTAACACGAAGGCCAAAGCCACTAAATTAGTAACAAGACTTTTATTCATTTAAATCCTCACGCACACAGCCAAATATTTAATAATATTAACGCTATGAGATTGTTAATTCACCGACTTTTTGCCATAGTTTAACTACATGGTTAAAAGGTGAGCGATATTATGTGGAATTCAGTGAATGAACAGATAAGCCAAGCTATGCACTTTGATTTTAAGCATACCTTTAAACGCCAACTGCAATCGCCCAACAGCGATAAATACTTTGAACTGCGCGATGAAAATCACCGATTTTTTGTCAAGGTGGCTCACTTAAGTGATTTAGAAAGATTAGAGTGCGAATCCTTTAATTTAAAGCTTTTAACGCAAGAAAGCTTATTTATGATCCCCGACTGCATTGCCACAGGGTGCAATATTGAATTTTCATTCATCGTTTTAGAGTGGTTAGAACTGGACAAACTTCCTCACTCAAATTGGCATACGATGGGCGAACATTTAGCCACACTTCATCAAAAGCATACGCAAGCCATGTTTGGTTTTGATCACGACAACTTTTTAGGCCCCACAGTCCAGCCAAACCGATGGCACAAAAAATGGGATGTTTTTTTTGCAGAAGAACGGATTGGTTGGCAACTTCAGCTCTTACAAGAGAAAGGCATTGAACTCGTTGATCAAGATATGTTTATCGCTTTTATTAAAGACACCTTGCACGGCCATAATGTCGAACCTTCATTACTGCATGGCGACTTTTGGCGACGAAATATGGGCTTTATACAAGCGATTCCTAGTCTGTATGACCCTGCTTGCTATTATGGTGACCGGGAATGCGATATCGCTATGAGCGAACTTTTCGCACCGCTTCCTGATGCTTTTTATACTGCATACAATCAACAATACCCCCTGCAAAATGGCTATGAACAGCGTAAATTGATCTATCAGCTATACCCTATTTTAAATCACGCTAATATTTTTGCCGGACACTATCTGACTGAAGCTAAACAACAAATTGATTTGCTGCTTAAATAAACTTTAAATTGCTGTAAAACGAATGTCATAAACGCAAGAACAGGACTATAGTGTAAATAGAACACGTTTATATACAGGTGCTAGCCGCTTGTTTAGCGGTTAGTGTGTAAGTTATATCAATCTTATTAAATTTGCGTTCATCACCATTAGATTACGATTTTATAAGATTGCAATTTAACGAATTCAGGCATGCCTGATTAAGGTAAAAGCTGATGAAAGATAACTTTTCTCAACGTATATCCTGCCCTCATTGTGGACATCATATATTCGTGGCATTAGATGCCAGCGAAGGCGACCAAGATTATTACGAAGAATGTAGCGCATGCTGTAACCCTATTCATTTAAACATGCACATTGACTACGCACACAACAAATTAGAATTACATGTTGACAGTGACGACGAGCAAATTTTTTAATTTGCTTGTCGTGCCAAATAGTTTTCAACCGTGTATATAATTGTGTAAGTTTGTTGGTCAACCTCAATATTGAGTAGATTGCCTTCGCGTTGTTTATCTAAATTAGTAATCGCGAGAGTTTCAGGTATGAGGTGTAACCAAAAACCACGCTCATCAACCTCACCCACAGTTAAACTTGCACCATTTACGCTGACAAACCCTTTGTACAATACATATTTTTGCCACTTTGGATCGATTGTAAGATGCATTTTGCAGTTATTTTGTTCATGTATAATAGACGTTATGTTTGCCATACAGTGAATATGGCCCGATACAATATGCCCCCCAAGCTCAGTGCCTACCGTTACGGAGCGCTCAAAGTTGGCCCAATGTCCGTTTTGTAATTGACCAAGGTTAGTCAACTTTAATGTCTCATCAATCACATCAAAATAAATAAGTGTAAAATCACTGTCCTGAAGTGCTTTAAATTCGACAACAGTCAAACAACAGCCATTAATTGCAATGCTGGCACCCACACTCAGTTTTTGCGCATACTCATTAGCGACTTTTAAGGTTAACCTTAGTACTCCACCCTCGTGCTTTGTGTGTTCGACAATGGCTTGAGTTTGTATAATTCCAGTAAACATCTTGGCGTCTTCTTTTATTCGCAAAATACATATCTGCGATTTTTATTGATCTTTGAATAGATTACAATGACAACCTGTTTTTTTAGTTGTGTATTTTATGTCTTTTTGTAGTTGGGAAGCCAAACGGTTAATTTCTTTAGCCATCCCTGTATTTTTGGCGCAAGTGACCCTGATATTAATGACGGTTGTTGATACCGTAATGGCAGGACAAGTGAGTGCAACGGATCTGGCTGCATTATCAATTGCAACAGGTATTTGGAACCCCTTAATGTTAGCGCTTCAAGGTATCCTGCTTGCACTGACGGGAATTATTGCGCAGTTTTCGGGCTCAAATGACAAACACGGCATAAGCCATTATTTTCAACAAGGCCTATATTTAGCGCTGGTGCTTAGTGTCATTGGCTTAGGGCTTGCTACTTTAGCAGACAGTATTCTCTCTCATTTAAATACAACAGCGGCGATTACAACGCTCGCTGAACAGTATATACATTTTGTAAAATGGGGCATTTTTGGCTTTTTACTCTTTAGTGTTTATCGCAATATCACTGAGGGTATGGGCATGACCAAACCTGCTTTTTACATAAGCTTAATCGGCTTAGCCGTTAATATTCCAGCTAACTACGTGTTTATACACGGTCATTTAGGTTTTAATGCGTATGGCGGTGCAGGCTGTGGTATTGCAACGGCGTTAGTTTTTACGGCGATGGCTATCACACAAATGATATACTGCCATTTTGATAAAAAAATTAATGCAAAGGCGTTATTAGCGAATTTCTCGTTACCACAGCCTGCCACTATGTGGACAATCACTAAAGTCGGCATTCCTATTTCATTGGCCACATTTTTCGAAGTGACACTGTTTGCTTGTATTCCGCTGTTTATTGCACATTTAGGTGCTGTTGCTGTCGCAGGCCATCAAATAGCGGCAAGTGTAACCACTTTACTTTTCATGATGCCGTTGAGTTTATCTATAGCTATTAGTATTCGTATTGGTAATTTGTTTGGACAACAGCATTTCAAACAATTAAGAAGTGCGGTGAGTACAAGCTATATTTTAGCCGCTATTATTGCCTTTTTATTGGCGAGTGTGACTTTCTTTGCGCGAGATATTATTAGCCAACTGTACTCAGATAATCCTGAGGTTTTAGCGCTTGCCTCATCAATCATGGTACTTGCCTGTATTTACCAATTACCTGATGCATTACAAGTTTCTGCCAATGGAATTTTACGTGGTTTAAAGTATACCGCCCCAATTGGTTATATTACCTTCGTGTCGTATTGGTTGATCGGTTTTGCACTTGGATTCGTACTTGCTCGTACAGATTTAATTGTGCCAGCGATGGGGCCTCATGGGTTTTGGATAGGTATTATCGTTGGCCTCAGTGCTGCGGCCATCATGTTGATGTACACAGTTCATAGGCGATTTAACTATGCACCTTTTCAGCAAAACTAAGTCTTTATTTAAGCTCACAGTGTGTGCTGTGAGCCTTGTGCTATTTGGTTGCTCACCCTCAGCCAGTGATATAAACAAAACATATGCCGAAAGGCTCAATAATGTTCTTGCATTTAAAGAATTTGAACTCACTAAACCCGCGCGTATTGAGCCCGTTCATTTTGATATCGTTTCAGGCAGCGCTCACACCATTGGCATGTTAGAACTTGCGCAGTTACGTCAATGTGAACTCGCTACGTTAATTGCAGAGCATAATAATCAATTAGGTAAAACAGCCACTGCTGCGGGTGTGCTTAGCTATCAAATTGAATTTATTCAAGCCGCTGAAAAGTGCTTAGATACCCTATCGCCTGACAATCCGCTGTATACAAAAATTGCCCAAGCTTCTGAGCAAAAACAACAAACGCTCCCGCAGTATTTTGAAGCAATGATAACTAACGAAAGAGAATTTAAAGTTATTTGGCAACTTACGTCATCTAACTTAGATGAACACACGGCAGGCTTCACAGAAACCGAGCACGCTATGAGCATGTTCGCGATGTTAAACGAACAAATTAAAACCGGTGACATTAGTGAAATTGATACAGCGTCGCTTATAAACGCGTTAGAAGTATTAAATAAGTTTAAATACAACACCTTATTAGTGTCTGCCGTAAGAACACAAATTCATTATAATGAGCAACTCACAACGTTATTGCAGCAATATGAAATAGACGCACTCTGCCCTGCTAACAAAAATAAACAGAAAGCACAAAAGCTCAGTAATATTTTTAAAAAGTTTTATTTAGAGCAGTTACAACCTTATCAATCATTCTTAACAGGTAAACTCGAGTCACTGCTACCTTTGTACGAAAAAATATGGCAAGACCCAACGTTAGGTCATTATGTTGATAGCAGCCATGAAGGCAACATTCTTACAGAGCTTAAATTTTCAGCAAAACAACACGTTACTTGGTGGCAAAACTTTTATAAGCAGTGTGAAATTAGTCCATTATGAATAAAAAAACAGCACTTAACACAAAAATAGCTAAAGCAGCTTGATTCAAGAAACCAGTCGCTATATATTAGCCACCGTTGTTTAGCCAATTAAACAACCGCTTAAATCAAAATACAACCGTAGCTCAGTTGGTTAGAGCACTACCTTGACATGGTAGGGGTCGGTGGTTCGAATCCACTCGGTTGTACCACGATTTATTTGATATTTCTTTATTGTACGACCGTAGCTCAGTTGGTTAGAGCACTACCTTGACATGGTAGGGGTCGGTGGTTCGAATCCACTCGGTCGTACCAATTCTCTCCAAAAATTTTACATAAAAATAATTAGCCCAGTTGCTTAAAGCACACCCTCTCTTAATTATATCTTCCCTAGCACTGTTGGTTATATCACGCTCACTGCTCCTAGCCCACGCCAGATACTGCAAGCTTTAAGCGAGTCGTAGAATAATAAAAAATCGCAATGACTCTGTTAGTTACCGCACTTATTTATCATTTAATTACTACATGAAATAAACGGTAATAATGAAAACGAATTAATAAATAACGGTAAATGGCTTGTGTTATTTTTTAATCAATTTTTTAAATCAACTGTTGACGTAAACGAAAATTAGCACTACCCTTTTCTGGAAGCGCTTTCAGAAGCGTTTTCTTTTTCGTTATTTATGGTAGCGCTTCCATATTTATGAAAAGGCATATTTAGACAACAATAGCATGCACTTGCTGCGTGAATAACAATGATAAAGAACGAGGGAAACCTAATGTCAAGCCATAACTTTAAAAGAACAAAGTTAGCAACTAGCTTATCTTTGCTCTTAGGTGCAAGTACCTGTTTACCGGCCTTCGCAGAACAAACTGAACACAACAGCGACATTGAAGTTATTCAAGTTACTGGTTTTAAAGGTAGTATAAAAGAATCAACGCAACTAAAACGCTACTCTTCCGGTGTTGTGGATGCAATATCGTCTGAAGATATTGGTAAATTCCCAGACACGAATCTAGCAGAATCATTACAACGCATTACGGGTGTATCAATTGATAGAAGTAATGGTGAAGGCTCGAAGGTTACTGTGCGTGGTTTTGGTCCTGATTATAATATGGTTACCCTCAATGGCCGTACTATGCCAGCAGCTTCCTTACCAGCGGGAGGAGGAACACCTAACTCAAGAGCTTATGACTTTGCAAACTTAGCCTCTGAAAGTGTTAAATCAGTCGAAGTTTATAAAACAGGTAAAGCAAGCATTGCTTCAGGTGGAATTGGTGCAGCAATCAACATTAATACAACTCGCCCATTAGATAACCCTGGTTTAATTGCAAACGTGGGTGTAAAAGCAATGCACGATACAACAAATCGTGTTGCTGATGATATCACTCCAGAGATATCAGGTATTTTTAGTTGGACTGATGCCGATGCCAAATTTGGCGTATCACTCACCGCGAGTATGCAAAAACGTGATAGCTCTGCAACGGGTGCATTTGTCAACGAATGGCGCACAACAGCATACGATGGAACAATTCCACAAGCAGCTGATGACATTATTGTTGAGAACGCCCCTGCTATGGGCCAGTATTATTCAATGCCATCTGATCTTCGCTATACAATTGCGGACCGCGAAAGAACACGTACGAACACTCAATTAACTTTACAATATAGTCCCGTCGAATCATTAACAGCAACACTTGATTATACCTATTCGCAACAAGACTTATATGAAGCACGCGCAGAGCAGTCAATATGGATGGATAACTATAAAACCCACCTAATATTTGACGATAATGCCGTAAAAACGCCTATTTATTACCAAGAAGAGCGTCGTGATTTATCAACTCGAGATATAGGTTTGGCTCTACAAGAGTTAAATCAAGTAAATAAAAATGACTCTATCGGCCTAAACCTTGAGTACTTTTTTAATGATCAACTCAGCTTTGTTTTTGACGCACATAGCTCAAAAGCAACAAGTGAACCCGATGCCCCCTACGGCAGCTGGGTAAATGCGGGATTAGGTGCCAATATAGTTGCAGGCCAGCAAGTTGACTTTAGCCGAGATCTTCCTTCGATGGTTATCAATTTTGATGATTGCTCGCGCACTAACCTTAACTGCAGTGGGGCTTTGGAACAAAGCGATGTAGGTACTTCTATTCTTGATAGTAACTTTGCTCGTCAAGAATCAACGGTCGATGAATTCCGATTACTCGGTAAATATGAAATAGAAACGGGCGTGATTGACTTCGGCATTGAGTCTCGTTCAATGGAAAGTCATTCATTACAATCTCTTACTCGAAATACAATGGGTAACTGGGGTATCGAAAACCCAGGGGAACTTCCTGATGGTTATTTAAACCCGACTAATTTTTTAAATGAATTTGATGACTACGATACCTCAGGATCATTTGATCAAGGGTTTACTGGCAGCGCATCTGAAATTGGTTATTGGGCTGCACAGCAGTACGGTTTTAACTTTGCTGCTGACGGTGCATTCGCAACCAACCGAACAATAAAAGAAGAAATTAAAGCAGCCTTTGTACAATATAAACATCAAGGTGAAATAGGTGATATGCCATTCAACCTATTAGTGGGTGCGCGTTACGAAACCACAGATGTCACATCAACTGCTAATATTGATTTACCTAATGCTGTTGCATGGGAAGGCAATAATGACTTCAATGTGCGTTATGGTACAGATAAACAAGATTACTCTCTCAGTTCTGACTACAACCATTTTTTACCGAGTATCGATTTCGATATAAACGTGGTTGATGATGTAAAAGTGAGAGCATCATACAGCACCACGATCGCCCGCCCTACTTATGATAATTTAAGTTCTGCAGCGACTGTCGGCGTACCTACAGGTCCAAAACTTATTCCGGGAACAACGAATGCACCAGCATCAACAGGTAACCCGGGGTTAGTCCCGCTTGAGTCTGACAATTTTGATGTGTCTGTTGAATGGTATTACAGTGATGTCAGTTATGTATCTGTTGGTTATTACAATAAAAAAGTCGACAACTTTATTGGTTTAACACCCATGACACAAAACTACTATGACTTACGTGATGTCTCAGCTGGCCCTCGTGCACAAGCGGCCATTGCTGAATTACAAGCCAGAGGACTTGCAATAACAGATTCAAACCTATTCCAAATGGTGGCTGCAATGGAAAATGGGGTTGAATTTGACTCAATGAGCTACGAAGAATTCGAAGCCGCATATGATATATTGCCTAATGGTGACGATCCGTTAATGGAATTTACAGCTCAAGTGCCAACCAACAATAAAGACGCCAAAATAGACGGGTATGAATTAGCGATTCAGCACTTCTTCGGTGACTCTGGGTTTGGTGTTCAAGCCAACTACACCATTGTAAATGGCGATATTGATTTTAACGTTGCAGCAGATCCCACAACAACACAATTTGCATTAGTCGGTTTAAGTGATACAGCAAATATCATAGCCATGTACGAAAATGATAAATTCCAAGCGCGTATTGCCTATAACTGGAGGGATAAGTTCTTAAACAGTGCTGCACGATATGTTAACGAACCAGCATTCACAGAAGAATATTATCAAGTCGATTTTAATGTGGCATATAACTACAGTGAAAAAATGTCTTTCTTTATAGAAGGGATTAACATCACAGAACAAAATAGCCGCCAGCATGGTCGCTACAAAGCACAGTTATGGAATTTAGAACAAAATGGCGCGCGTTATAATGTCGGTATGCGCTATAACTTCTAGATACTATCTCTTATCGTGATGCATTTTTAGCCAGTCTCTTGATGCACAAACACCGTACGTGTTTCAGTGTGGACCGCTGGTTAATTATTGCTCATGGTAATGAGAATTAGCTTTGTTGTCAGAGGCATATTTAGCTGAACCCTTTTTATGCCCGCAAGCCGTTCCTTGTTTGGAGCGGCTTTTATTATTTAAAGTAATGCTATGAATACACACATAAATAACATAGTCATCGTGGGTGGTGGCGCCGCAGGTTGGTTAACAGCGGGATTACTGGCAAGCGAACACCCTGATAAAAACATAACGTTAATCGAGTCAGTTAATATTGGGATCTCTGGGGTTGGAGAAGGCACATGGCCGTCGATGCGAAACACACTGCAACGCATCGGTATTAAAGAAACTGACTTTTTACGTCATTGCGACGCCTCATTTAAACAAGGTTCTAAATTTATTAACTGGCAAACAGAATTAGAAGGCGATAATTACTATCACCCTTTTATGGTGCCTCAAGGCTATACCGAATGTGATATTCATGCGGCATGGCAATACCTATCCCCAGAGCATAAATACGCTGACACTGTAAACATGCAAAGCTTTGTTTGTCAGGCCGCTCTCGCCCCAAAGCAAGCCCAAACACCTGATTATGCAGCTGTTACAAATTATGGATACCACCTTGATGCACATAAGTTTGCTCACTTTTTAGCGCATCATTGTGTTAACAAGCTTAATGTAAAACACATTGTTGATGATGTACTGAATGCAAATAATGATAGTCATGGCTATATTCAAAGCGTAAATACGCTCAGTAACGCAGCTATTTCTGGGGATTTATTTATTGATTGCTCAGGTAGTGCAGGCTTATTAATTGCAAAGCACTACCAAATAGAGTACTTAAATCAGAATCACATTTTATTCAATAATTGCGCCGTCACGACCCACCTTCCCTATCAGGATCCACACGATAATATCGCGTCAGCAACGTTATCCACTGCGCAACAAGCAGGCTGGATATGGGATATTGGATTACCTACTCGACGGGGCATAGGGTACACATTCAGTGATAAATATTGTGACGAAGCAACGGCAATAAAGACCTTAAAACACTATGCAGAGCAATCTATTGGCTCCAAACTAGCGGAGCAACTTGATACTCGAACACTGCGCTTTACACCAGGATACAGAAAAGAGTTTTGGCATAAAAACTGTGTCGCTGTTGGTATGTCACAAGGCTTTATTGAGCCCTTGGAAGCGTCAGCTTTAGCGATGGTGGAGCTAAGTATTAGTATGCTAAGCGAGCAAATGCCGTCAAACCGCCAACATATGACTTTATTAAGCGCACGTTTTAATGAGCGCTTTAACTACCGCTGGCAAAAAGTCATCGAGTTCTTAAAACTCCATTATGTGCTTAGCAAACGCAATGATAGCCCATACTGGCTCGATAACCGCCAAACGAATACAATTCCAACCGCGTTACAGAAATTACTCGAATTATGGTGTTATCAACCGCCAAGTCGGTTTGACTTAATTGAAAATGAAGAAGTATTCCCTTCGGCTAGTTATCAATATGTGCTTTATGGCATGGGTTTTCACACCCGTTTACCCGCTCATATGAGCACAAAACAGCAAGAATTTGCGCAGCAACTGTGTAAGCTAAATCGAGAGCGGATTGGGCACTACTTAAAAAATTTACCTAGCAACCGCTTATTACTCCAACAACTATTAGCTAAGTAAGGGTTAAGAATGACAAATCACTTTACCAAACATGTCGTTATTGCTGGGGGCGGTACCGCCGGTTGGATGGCCGCAGCTGCGTTAGCTAAATTATTAGGCAATGAAATAACCATCACTTTAATTGAATCTGATGAAATTGGGACTGTCGGTGTCGGCGAGGCAACAATCCCCCCTATTCGTACCTTTCATAAGTTACTGGGTATAGATGAACAGCGCTTCATGACCCAAACACAGGCGACTTTTAAACTCGGGATCAGTTTTGAGAATTGGCACAAACCAAACAGTGACTATATTCACTCGTTTGGCATGACAGGCAAAGAGTGCTGGGCTGGCGAATTCCATCACTTTTGGTTACATGCTCAAAATCAAGGTGTTAAAGATGATTTTGGCGACTATTGTTACGAATTGCAGGCTGCAAAACACGGAAAATTTGGCTTCAACAAGCAAAACCCAATCAACTATGCCTTTCATTTGGATGCCAATCGCTATGCCTTATTTTTACGAGATTTTGCTGAACAACACAGCGTAAAACGCATAGAAGGAAAGATAGAGCACATCAACAAATCTGCAACGAATGGCTTCATTGAAAGTGTCACTTTAAAAAATGGCACCACCGTTTCGGGGGATTTTTTTATTGATTGCACTGGCTTTAAAGGGTTACTTATAGAGCAAGCCTTGCATACAGGCTTTGAAGACTGGTCACACTTATTACCGTGTGATAGCGCTGTCGCTGTACAAACAACAGGCTCAGATGAAATTCTCCCTTATACACGCTCAATCGCACACCAATCGGGCTGGCAGTGGCAAATACCATTACAAAACCGTACAGGTAATGGCTTAGTGTATTGCAGTCGCTATTTGACTGACGCGGATGCCACACACCTATTACTCAACAATATTAGTGGCGAGATTTTAACAGAACCAAAAGTCATAAAATTTAAAACGGGGCGTCGTCTAAAAGGCTGGAATAAAAACTGCCTCGCTCTGGGTCTCGCAAGTGGCTTTTTAGAGCCTCTCGAGTCAACCAGTATTCACCTTATTATGACCGGTATAATCCGCTTTATACGATTATTCCCGTTCACCCATATCAGCCAACATGCAATTGATGAATACAACAAACAATTAAAATCTGAACTCGAGAGCATTCGTGATTTTATCGTGCTGCACTACAGTGTAACCGACCGAGACGATAGTGAATTTTGGCGTCATTGCAAAACAATGGAGATCACTCAAACACTCAGCCATAAAATTGCATTATTTAAACAAACAGGGCGCGTTTTTTTAGATGACGGTGACATATTTCGCGTTGATTCATGGGTGCAGGTAATGCTTGGTCAAGGAATAAAGCCACAGCAATATCATCATGTAGCCAGCTTAATGAGTGAACAAGAATTAATGCAGTTTTTACACGGTATTAAACAGCAAATAGCACATCGCCTTGCGCAATTGCCTAACCATAAAGAGTTTGTAAGTAAGTATTGCTCACAGAACAATTAGTGTATTGACTGATTGCCATGCACTATTTAGGCTTATTTCGCATAGAGTCTGTATGCTGTGTCAGTACTCATACCTCGTTAAATATGTTTGGTAAGTATACGCGTTTTATAAGGTCATACTATTACAGCGAGTGTCAACAGAGATGTGGAATTATTAATCGTTTTTTCTTTTATAAAGCAAGCAGTAACACTTGCTTTATTGTTTTTTAAAATGCAAAAAACACCGTATTAAACCCGTTATTAAAATAAACTATTGACCATAACCAAATTAGTCTCTAACCTAAATATGGAAGCGCTACCATAAACACCCAGTATTTTGCGTGTTTTTTTTGAAAAAACATGGAAGCGCTTTCAGTAGAAAAGAATTAGTCACCATTTAACTTGCAATTGTTCACCAAAGGTTTCTTTAAATGACTCAGCTCACGTTACCAAAAAACTCACCTATGCTTAGCAAAGACTTTATCTATGGCGTCGCTACGGCTTCGTTTCAAATTGAAGGTTCTGCGGATAAGCGCCTCCCCTGCATCTGGGACACTTTTTGCGCAACCCCGGGGAAAATCGCCGATAATTCGAATGGTGAACGTGCGTGTGAACATGTCATAAAATGGCGTGAAGATATTGCTCTCATTGACTCTTTGGGAGTGGATGCTTATCGCCTCTCAATTTCTTGGCCACGAGTCATAACCTTAGACGGCACTTTAAATCATGATGGTGTAAAGTTTTATACCGATATACTAGATGAGTTAGCACGTCGTAATATAAAAGCCTTTGTGACGCTTTACCATTGGGATTTACCGCAACACTTGGAAGACAAAGGGGGATGGTTAAATCGAGAAACCGCCTTTGAATTTGAACGCTATGTTGATTTAATAAGTAAAGCATTTGGTAATAAGGTTTATTCATATGCGACATTGAATGAACCTTTCTGTAGTTCATACTTAGGCTATGAAATTGGTGTTCATGCTCCTGGAATAAAAGGCCGTGAATTTGGCCGAAAAGCAGCGCATCACCTATTACTTGCCCATGGATTAGCCATGAAGGTTCTGAATAAAAATAGCCCACACGCGCTCAATGGAATTGTACTTAACTTCACCCCTTGTTACCCGGTTACTCAAAGTGATGCCGATTTAGCTGCCACAGCATTTGCTGATGACTATATAAATCAATGGTACATGAAACCGGTAATGACCGGAGCGTACCCTGACATTATAGAGCAGTTACCTGAGGCTCATAAACCTGACATATTACCAGGGGATATGGAAACAATTGTTCAACCACTTGATTTTTTGGGTGTCAATTTTTACACGCGATTACACTATCAAGCGAGCGAAACTGATTATTATGAAGAAATGCCTCACCAAGCACCAATGACCGATATTGGCTGGGAGATATACCCAAAAGCGCTCACTGAATTATTAGTATCGCTGCATGAAAAATACCAGCTACCTCCTGTTTTTATTACTGAAAATGGGGCAGCTATGGATGACAAGATGATTAATTCAGAGGTTCATGATCAAGATAGAATTGATTATTATAATAGCCATCTAAACGCTGTGAACGACGCAATGGAGCAAGGTGTTACTGTCTCGGGGTATTTTGCATGGAGCTTAATGGATAATTTTGAATGGGCAGAAGGATACTCAAAACGTTTCGGTATTGTTTATGTCGACTATGTAACCCAGCAACGTGTTATTAAAGACAGTGGCAACGCATACAGTCACTTAATTAAAAACCGCTAATAATAAAGATACCAATAATGATAAAAAACACTCTGCCCTTACATGAAAAAATAGGCTACGCAATGGGTGATGCGGGCGCCAACTTAGTGTGGCGTGGCGCATTAGCCTACTTAGCCGTTTTTTATACTGACACATTTGGTATTTCAGCGTCTGCCGCTGCCCTCCTTTTTCTAGTCGTACGTTTATCCGATGGTGTCACTGATATCATTATGGGAATGATAGCTGACCGCACGCAAACGCGATTAGGAAAATTTCGTCCTTGGATTTTGTGGTCGACGCCTTTTTTAGCGTTATTTATGGTACTGTGCTTTACCACCCCCAACATTAGCCCAGTCGCAAAACTAATATACGCCTACTTTACTTATATCGGACTCACATTAGCTTACACAGTAAGTAATGTCCCTTATTCAGCTTTAATGGGAGTCATGACAGGGGATGACCTAGAGCGGGCAAAACTCTCTGGATTCCGTTTTGCTGGAGCATTCACTGGTGGACTATTAGTAATGGGTTTTTTGCCGGATTTAGTTGCTTACTTTGGCCAAGGAAACAGTGCGCAAGGTTATCAATACACTATGTATTTATTCGCTGCTTTACTCACAATACTCATGCTGATCACCTTTGCCAGTACGAAAGAGCGCGTTCAACCCGCTTTAAAAAAACAGACCTCAT
The DNA here is from genome assembly GCF_016464045.1 of Pseudoalteromonas sp. bablab_jr011. Taxonomy (NCBI): domain Bacteria; kingdom Pseudomonadati; phylum Pseudomonadota; class Gammaproteobacteria; order Alteromonadales; family Pseudoalteromonadaceae; genus Pseudoalteromonas; species Pseudoalteromonas sp. bablab_jr011. The sequence continues at coordinate 86,293 of NZ_JACDWU010000170.1, forward strand.
TAAAATATGAGTTATTAGATTTAAGTAAGAGCTTACCTTTTATAGTGCTTCCATTATTAGCAACTACGTTGTTTTTTTATTATCGTGAACTTTATTCAGGCCTTTTCTTTGCAGTAACAATGGGCTTAATGACAATTGTCATTCGTAAATTGCTGTCTCAAGATCACAGTAAACTCAGTGGCTCTCAGCAGGATATGGTGGACTTATTAACCAATAAACCTTGGCTTATATTATTAGGCATGGGCTTTTTAACCATGATGTTTAATGGCATAAAGTACGGTGTGATTGCCTATTACTTTAAATATTATGTGGGTAATGAGCTGATGGCCGGACAATATTTTATTGCCTTGTTAGTTGTCTCTATCTTTGGGGCTTTACTAACGGGGAAGCTGGCTGAAATATTTGGAAAACGCACTTTATTTATTCTTTCATTAATTCTAAGCGCCCTGTTTACAATTGCCTTTTTCTGGCTACCAAGTGACAACATCCCGCTGATCTTTGCTCTTGGTTGTAGTGCCGAATTCTTTGCAGCCATGATGCCTACCCTGTTTTTCTCGATGCTCGGTGATAGTGCTGATTATTCTGAGTGGAAAAATAACCGCCGTGCTACTGGCCTTATTTATTCTGCAGGTACATTTGTGCAAAAGACAGGCGGTGGATTCGCCGGTGCGCTTGTTTTAGTCGTACTCGCGGGCTACGGCTATAACGGTATGGATGAAACAACAATCGCTCAATCTTTAGAAGGTATGAAATTGCTTATGAGCTGGTTACCCGCAGCGTTTGCACTTTTAGCGGCCGCACTCATGCTCTTATATCCATTAACCACTGAGATGACAGAAAAAATTACAGAAGACTTGGCAATTAGACGTGCAAGTCTGTAAATTAATCTACAAAGGTATTTATTAAATTATCATTATGGCAACTATTTATCAGGTCTCTGAGCTTGCAGGTGTTTCTCTTTCAACCGTCTCTCGCGTGTTGAATGAAAACGACTATGTAAGTAAAAAAACAAAACAAAAAGTGCTTGATGCAATGAAACAGCTAGGCTATCAGCCTAACTCTATTGCTCGTTCTCTTGCTTCAAACTGTTCAAATAGTGTTGGCGTGTTAGTCTCAGAGCTCGACGGTCCGTTCTTTGGAGAAATGATGTCTGCCATTGAAGCCCAACTAAGAGCGGCAGGTAAGCATGTCATAATCACGCCGGGGCACAGTGAAGAAGACAAAGAAAAAAATGGTTTAGAATTTTTGATCTCTCGAAACTGTGACGCCATTATTGCCCATGTTGAGGCTGTTACTGATGATTATTTAGTTGAGCTAAATAAAGGAAAAACCCCTATTTTCTTAATCAGCCGATATGTTGAGCAAATGAAAGAAAACTGCATAAGCCTTGATAATGTCATGGGAGGCTATTTAGCAACCAAGCACCTACTAGACTTAGGGCACCGCGATATAACTTACATAGCAGGGCCCTTGTTTAAACCAGATGCAGCGGACCGTCTGACAGGGCATAAAAAGGCTCTCAACGAATACAATATCCATTTTGATGAGCAATCTCTGTACGTTGGCGATTTTAAGGAAACGGGCGGATACAATGGTTTAAAGCATTTTTTTGAAAACAAAAAGCAATTTACTGCCATCGTGTGTGCTAATGACGAAATGGCGTCGGGCGTGATGAAATGTGCGCGAGAACATAATTTTGAACTTCCTAAAGATCTCGCAATTATTGGCTTCGATAATGTTCATTTTACAAGTTATTTGTACCCTACTCTCACGACGATTGACAATCCCGTTGAACAAATGGGGAAAATGGCCGCTAATTTAGTTTTAAGAGATATTTATAAACAAAATCGTGCCGATATAGAACATATCTTTTCGCCCAATCTTATGATGCGAGACTCAACGCCAAGGTCAAATTAACGGTAACCCCTTGAGAGTATTATCTAATATAAATAAGTAGAGCGTTGACAACGTCTTCGTTTCTACTTGTTACATTCAACTAATATCTAAATATGATAAAGGAGATGTTGGTGTTTATTGGTGAAGTATCAAAGAAGACACAATTAACTGTCAAAACAATCCGATTTTATGAAGAAAAAGGTCTAATACCAGTACCTCTAAGACAAGGAAAGTACCGTGTCTACACAGACGATCACGTTGAAATATTAAAGCTAATTTCTGAAGCTAAAACCCTAGGCGTCACATTGTCTGAACTTAAGGGATTAATTAAATTTAAAGATTCAAAGGCTAACTGGTCAGAAATTAGTGAGTTTTTAGTGATACTAAAAGAACGTCTAACAGAGCAAATAAACGCAACCGCAGCAAAAATTGCCAAAATAGATTCATGTATCAGTATAATCAATCAGCAAACACCTCTTGACTCTCCCCTTAACGAGAGAGTGTATGATGGACAAAAGGTCGCGATAACGAAATAAATCAAACCATTTTAAACAAACTGCTTATCCGTTTACTAATCGGTTAGTTTTTGAATTGGTATGTTTTTGAATAGATAAATTCGCTTTGTAGTCCACTCTTTCAGGCCCTTGCCTGCGTTGTTTATAAGTGATTTCTAACTATAAGGAATGACATGGAAAATTTAGCAAAAAACCTTTGGATCTTTAATGGCAAAAGTGTCACGTTTTTAGGCTTACCCTTTTCTACGCGTATGACCATAATCAAGCTTTCAAATAATGAGTTGTGGGTACACAGTCCTATCGAATTAACAGAGGCTTTGCAGCAGCAAGTAGATAGCTTAGGAAAAGTAACGTTTTTAATTGCACCTAACCACCTTCATCATTTGTTTTTACCACAATGGATAGATGCATACAGCGACGCTAAAGTTTATGGCACGCAAGAGCTTATAAAGAAACGCAATGACATTTCATTCAACGCATCATTAAATAATGAAACGTCATACCCTTGGTCACACGACATTGCACAGATATTATTCACCGGTTCAGCATTAATGGAGGAATGTGTCTTCTTTCATAAGCAATCTAACACCCTAATAGTCACCGATTTGGTTGAAAACTTTTCGGGTAACGATTTTAACTTTTGGCAAAAATGGCTGGCTAAAGGCGCAGGTATTTTAGCGCCAAAGGGAAAAACGCCGATAGACTGGCGCTTAAGCTTTATGTTTAATAAAACACAAGCGAGTAAACATATTAGAAAGATATTTGCCTGGGAGGCAGATATGCTAATTATGGCGCATGGTGAAATAATTAAGAAAGACGCAACAGACTTTTTGCGACAATCTTTTAACTGGTTGGTAAAAAATAAATAACCGCAGCTACCCGTAATGTAATTTTACCAAGACCCCATACAAGTACATTAATATTTCACATTATAAATATTTGCTAATAAACACTCTTTATGATGAAAGCCTATTGACTCTCCACCACAGGGGAGACTTTAAAATAACAATTATTTTCTACCCATGAGAGGTAATTGTGAAAAATATTATATTAGTAAATGGCAATCCTAAAAAGAACAGCTTTTCATCGAGTATTACTGATAAATATGCACAGGCAGCACGCAAGTCCGCGAACATTCGTATTTTTAATCTACCCGAAATGGATTTTGATCCAAATTTAGTGTGTGGTTATGATGATGACCAACCGCTTGCGCCATGTTTAAAGGAATTTAGCAAATCTCTTCATTGGGCTTATTTGAACGCGCATTTTTACCTGGCTCAACTTTTAAATTTTAAAATAGCAACTTACTCGCGACTCAACTCCTCAAAGGGAAAACTGCAAGAGTCATTCTTACAATGGACACACCCGCAGAGCTAGCTGCAGAATACGCTCAGTCATATTATCTCACGATGCCCAAAAACAACACTGGCTTAATGATATTATAAAACGGGGTTCACACTGTGACTAAAGGCTTATATTAAAAAATACAGGCTATTATACTCTATGTTTAGCGTTGCTCTTATGAGGGAGCCCTGCGATGGCACGAAATCCAAAACAGTCAGTTGGAGTCATTCAATAAGTGAAGTAATCAGCTCATTACTAAAAGCGGGATTAAGTATAGAAGCATGCGATGAATACCCTTTCAGCCCTTATGATTGCTTTGATGGCCTAGAATATATTCCCCACGCTGGTTATCAACTATTACATAACGGGCAACAGGTTCCATTGGTTTTTTCAATCAAAGCTCGTAAGCGCTAATTAAATCTAGGTAATTTTTAACAGAGGTATATATGGATATAAGTTTACTGAGTATTTTTATTTCTGTGGCACTAGCTCATTTCCTTGCTTTACTCAGCCCAGGGCCAGATTTCGTGCTGGTAGTGAAAAGTGCACTAAAAGGAAACCAAAAGAACGCTATTGGCGTCGCCCTCGGAATTGCGATAGCAAATGCAGTTTATATAGGGTTATGTTTGATTGGTGTTGGGGCAATTTTATCAACGTCTGTTGGCTTAATGATCGCACTTAAAGTGATTGGTGGGCTGTTTTTAATGTATATCGCTTTTCACGCGTTGAAAGCACCTAAGAGCGCTTACAATAATGTTGTTATCGCAGCTCACAGCTCGGTTGCGTTTTCGTTCACCTGCTTTTGTAAAGAGTTTGCGACTGGATTCCTCTCAGGCATTCTTAATCCAAAAAACCTCTTATTTTATCTGAGCTTGTTTACGGTCGCGCTTACTCCTGAGGTTAGCATTACCTTTAAGGTGATTTTAGGTGTGTGGATGACCCTGATTGTTTTTATATGGGATGTTGCCATTATTTACATGCTATCCAAACAAAGAGTCAGGGAAAAATTTGTTAAAGCGTCTTATTTTATAGATAAAGTTACAGGTGCTGTTCTCGGTGTGATTGGTTTTAATATTGTAAAATCAGTATGGTCAAAACAGTAATGTGATAAGTATTAATCATCGTTGCTGCCACTCGCAATATACGCAGTGTCAGCAACTATTATCACGTCATTATTTAAATAAGCCCTTTAGATGTTTACTATAAGTACGGCTTACTTTTAGTGTTTTTCCGTTGTGTAGTGTTGCCATGTACTCAGAGTTACGCAAGGGATCAAGCTGTTTTACATACTCTAGATTGATGATCGTCGATTTATGAATTCTCAAGAATGCCTCTGGCAAGGTATTGCTTTCAAGCTCTTTTAGTCTGGCTCGCATTACATAGGTTTCCGTTTCTGTGTGAACACACATGTAGTCACCCGCCGCATCAATCCATAGAATATCTGCAAAAGGTATTATTTGAATTGGGCTTTTTGCATCTCTAATAACCAAGTTTTCATCGTCAAACTTATAATCTGACTGCGCTGATTTTTCAAATGTTGATTCTTCTGCTTTGTCTATTTCTTGTTGTACTTCTATTAATTCACTTTTTTGGTATAGCTTTACATTATTAACCACTCTGTCTATGGCCTCTGCTAGCCTAGTGAGTTTGACTGGTTTTAATAAGTAATCAATTGCCCTGACTTCAAAAGCCCGCACTGCATGTTGATGAAATGCAGTGACAAAAATAACAGCAGGACAGGTTTCAGGTTGAAAATGTTTTATTAATTCAAAGCCAGACTTTGATGGCATTTCAATATCTAAGAAAATTAAATCTATTTCATGTTCATTCAGAAACTGAATTGCGTCATCCACACTGCTTGCACTGCCTATGACGTTAATCTCAGCAAATTCTTCTAACCTAATACGTAGGCCTTCAATTGCACTATACTCGTCGTCAACTAATAACGTTTTTAACTGAATCATTTAATAAGACCATTAATTGGCAATGTCATACATACCCAAGCTCCACCAGATGAATGATTGCCTTTTTCTATCCGCTGAGCTTTACCATAAATTAATTTCAAACGTTGCTCGCAGTTTGCCAAGCCTATTCCACGTTTAGTGCTCTCATTATGTGTGAAGCCTTTGCCGGTGTCTGAAACCTTTATTATTAGGGTGTTTTTACTCTTTTCAATTACGATTGTTATAGCCATTGTTTTATCAGCTGCCATACCGTGCTTGAGTGCATTTTCAACTAATGGCTGAATTAGCATAGAGGGAATAAGTAGCTCACTACACCCTTCTTCAACTGAGATATTGACAGATAGTTTATCTGCAAAACGACACTTCTCGATGTCTAAATATGTACGAAGAATAGCGATTTCTTCTTTAATTGTGACTTTTTCAAGCGGGTCGGTATACAAACTGTGTCGCAATAAATCACATAACTTTTCAAGCATTTTAACGGCTTCTAAGCTTTCCTTTTTTAGGATTAATGTACAAATCGCATTGATACTATTAAACATAAAATGAGGATTAAGCTGGTAACGAAGCATTTTTAGCTGGGACTCTTTTGCTAAATGTGTTGCCTCAGCCGCTTTTTGTGTTTGTTCTAAGTTATCTAAATAAATCTTAATACCATAATAAAAGGCAGTCCATGTCGACAACATTGTCAATGAGGCGGATGTCCAAGTACCAAAATCAAACCAGCTCATTGGCAGCCAAAAGTTACCATAGAACCATTGTAAAGTGACCCACTTTATTTGGGTCCAAATTAAGGTTGCAGAGATAACGACCACGATATGCAATGCAACTTTTAACTTAAATTCGAGTAAACTAAGATAGGTGAAAACCTTTCTTAGAAAAAGAGTAATTAAAAAGCCAAAGCACGTATCAATTATCAGGTGAGGGATGTGAATAGCCCATGGTTCATTACTGGGAACTTTGATCATGAGTTCGGTCAGAATCGCGTAAACTAGCCAACCGCAAATTTGAAATAACCAAAATAACTGGCTACGAGGGTTCGATGTATTCAAATCATTTATCCAAAAAGCAAAGCAGTCGGGCTATCAACCCCACTGCTTTGCTCCAAATTTAATTACTGCATTTTACCACAACAGCATCACTGTTAGGTTTAATCGTTAAACCAATGTCTGCGAAGGCGATACTCGCTTCGTTTGCTTCAACTTTCAAAACCTCAGTTATCGCTTTCGACTCAGTACCCTCAACGTTACAGCTTAACGGTATTGCTAAGGTATGCCATTTTTTATCACTCAGTATCGCATCAAATGAAGAAAAACTAACCTTCCTTAAACACTGTTTCTGAGAACACATAACCTGTAAATCAGTATGTTCACCGGGTGACTTATTAATTCGCATCTTCAGTGTTAAATAACCTGACTGATACATCTCACTCATTTTTTCTGGTTTTTGATACGCTAAAGCAAATGTCGCTTTATCTGTTCCAGAACGCCAAATAAATTGTCGCGCATCTTCTTGATAAGATAAATTCACCGATTGCATCAACAAACTCATACCATCAGTACTTGTAGCCGATGAATTTTTGGTAATGACTTTATCAGTTTGGCCAGCTTGAAGACTCCACACTAAGTTGTCAGATAAACTTCTTACAAACAACGCTTTCGAATCTGTACTTGCCACTTTCCTCGGTGTCGTTTTTTCGGTTAACACAGGTAAGTTAACCGTATCATCGTATGTTAAACCATAACCATACTCAAATAATGGTTGGTAATTTTCGTCGCCAATATTTAACGAATATTGGTCATCATATTTTGGCCAAGAAAAACTCAATTTCCCTGTGAAATCATACTGAATAGCGCCTTTTTCATTGGTTAATAAAATATCAGCAATACCTTCACCTTCTGACCCCGGTAACCACGCAGCCACAAAAGCATCTGATGCATTCAGCTCTTTATTTACCCAAAGTGGACGACCCGTTAAAAATACAGTAACAACTGGAATACCTTTTGCCTTAAGTGTCTTCAATAATGCTAAATCTTTTTTGGTTTCATATTGATATTCTAGGTACTCAATGTCACCAAACCATTCGGCATAAGGTTCTTCACCGATTACGACAATCGCAACATCAGGCTTAACAGAATAATCACCAAATTCAGCAAACTCAACGTCACCACCCGCCTTTTCAATTTGTGATTTTAGACCCGCAAAGATAGAGGTTGCATTGGGGAAGTCATCATTGGTGTTGTCCGTTCCCTGCCATGAGACACTCCATCCACCAGCTTGCTTAGCAATATTGTCAGCACCGTTTCCGGCAACGAGAACGCGACTTTTAGCATTAATTGGCAGTACATTATTGTTATTTTTAAGTAGTACAAGAGATTTTCGCACTGCCTCTCGAGCTAACTCTCGATGTGGTTGAGCACCTAACCATTCAGGGTGTTGCGACTCAGGTCGTAATGAAGGTTTACCTTTTGCAAACACTCCCCATCTAATTTTAGCTCTCAGAAAACGTCTAACCGCATCATTTATTCTAGCCTCTGGTATCACACCTTCTTTCGCTTGCTTAACCGTATTATGATAAAAAGCTTCAAAGTGTTCAGGCACCATTATGACATCAACACCCGCATTTATGGCAGCAGCACATTGCTCAAGATCGCACCCTTCAACAAATTTATGCGCATTCCAGTCGCTAACAACAAAGCCATCAAAGCCCATTTGATTTTTCAGTACCTCTGTTAATAAATACTTATCACCGTGGACGCGTTGACCATTCCAACTATTAAAAGAGGCCATGACCGACTGCACCCCCTCATTAATGGCTGAAAAATAGCCCGGACTATGAATTACTTTTAATCCTTGCTCGTCGATAATGGTGTTGCCACGGTCTATACCGCGCTCTGTACCACCGTCACCAACAAAGTGTTTGGCTGTTGCAATTCGCTTGGTATTTTTCAAAAAGTCGTTGCCGATTTCTCCTTGGATACCAATCACCATCTCTGCAGCATACTCTTTTACTAAATCTGGATTTTCTGAATAACTTTCATACGTTCTCCCCCAACGGTCATCTCTTACTACAGCAACGGTTGGTGCAAAGCTCCATTCAATTCCTGTTGCTGCAACTTCTTTAGCTGTCGCTTGACCGATTCGCTTAATCAAATCAGTATCTCTAGCTGCGCCAAGTCCAATATTATGTGGAAACAACGTTGCGCCATAAACATTACTGTGGCCATGCATGGCATCGGTACCCCAAATAGTCGGAATAGCAATACCATCGACAGAAGCGTCCATTGAAGCGAGATACATCTCATCAGCGTACTTTAACCACATGTCCATTGATGCACGTTTATTGCCATAAGGGGCCGTGTTCCCACCATTTAAATATGAACCGAAGCCATATTTACGCATTTGCTCAACCGTTAAATAGCCAATCTCTGGCTGAACCATTTGTGCTACTTTTTGCTCAATTGTCATCGTGGCTAGCAGTTTATCTATATGCTTTTCAACTGCAGGATCGCGTTTTAGTTTCGTATTAACATTTGGCCATTTTACACTGCCCGTTTCTACACCATACGACAATGGGCTATGAACAACACCGGTTAAAAAGAGTGGGCAAAACAGTAACTTTAAAAATTTAAATTTAGACATCAAAAACCTATAAAAACAATTAATTACAGAGAAAATCAACGCGGTATGTATTCAATGAAATCGTAATATACCCAAGATGAAGCGCCATAATATTGACCTGGGAAATAATTTGCTTCGACAGAATTATCACCATGCCAATGATTAATCATAATTTTGCTATTATCGACGGGCCACGCGTAAGCTGGAATTTCATTCTCTGCTAAATGACCATCTCCGTTTTCTTTATACACCGTTCGGATCGTTTGCTCATGGCCATTGGCATCGAATAAATACCAGCGAATAGCGTTGCTTGACCAATCAAAGCCAATAGTCAGCAAGTTTTCTCGGTAATCTAGCCCATACTGACTTAAGTCAATATCCTTTTCCCAACTTTGGTATTGACCACCTTGCGGTTGGTAAATCACATTTGTATGAACAACATTACCTAACGAAGGAAGCAATTCAATATCAATTTCTTGCCACGCTCGGCCAGGGCTATCCCACCACGATGTATAGGTAAAAATTGATGAAACAGTGCCCGCCACGTTGCCAGATTTTAATCTTCCCTGAACTTTACCGTACCCATAAAAATGGTTGCTTTGTAGTTCTGAACATGAGCCTTGTGCTAATGACAACGTTAAACCATGCTCACTGGGATTTAGTAAATCAGTTTTAAATGCGCAACCAAAAGGTGTGCCATTACTGCCAGTACGTGCAGTCCAAACAGAGCTATCATATCCCCATGAAAAATTATCTTTAAAATAATTAGCATTCGCGTGGGTAGCGACTAAAGTTGTGCAGCCCAATAATGCACTAAGAAACAGTTTTTTCATTGTTATGCCTTAAATAATTTGGCTCCCATATTAAAAATATGGGAGCGTAAAATAGAGGGGTTAGAATGAAAATCCAGCTCTTACACCATAATACCTAGGCATGCCAAAGCTGCCCTTAGGAATACCCTTGCTGGTATTGTTCCAGTATTGAATCGTCTCATCAGATGCATTATTGATGAACATTTCTGCATACCAGTTTTTCTCTTTTGGCTCATATTTTAAAGAGGCATTGTATACAGCAAAGGCATCGCGGCTATCGTCTATGTATTTAGTCGCTTCGTCTGAAACTGCAAAGTCCATATCATCCAAATGCTTATCGAGATTCCACACGGTGGTATACGCTTTATCTTTCCAGCTGGCATTAAACCAACCATGAATAAATCCATATTCGCCCAGATCAAAGGTATGTGTATAACTAATGTTAGCCGTGTATTTTGGCGTCATTGCTAAGTTATTACCTCTAAGGTTAGTCGTTAGCAATGTATTTTCAGGGTCTTTAGATTCTTCATAAGAAATATTAAACAAATACTCAGAATCATAATCCCATTTAGTGTGCCAATCTTCCGTAATTTTTGCCTCAGTCCAGGTCACATAACCAGTAATTCGCCCATTTGGATAGGGTTTCCAGTCAAATTCAAACTCAAGACCTTTAATCGTAGAGCCCGGAACGTTTTGAGTATAATAAGCAATTACAGGCTGATTCTGATAATCAAGAATTGGCTGACCATCTTCACCGATTACAGGTGCCCCATCCTCATCTTCAACAACAGACAAGCGCTCAACATTACCAATTGATCCCACTGACGCATATTGCATATCTGTATAATCTGTATAGAAAAATGCTGCTTTTAGGTTCAATGAATTATCAAAAAAGCTAGACTTTGCGCCGAATTCCCAGGTCAGCACTTCTTCGGGATCAAATTTTGTTTCAAACCGAGTTACTTCACCCGTTCTATCATTAACCACTTCGTAAACATCACCAATACCACCCGCTTTAAATCCGCTTGCAAGGTAGGCATAGAGCATTGTTTCTTCGGAGATGTCATAATCTAAGCCGACACGAAAATCATGATGCTGCCAACTTCCTTTATTGTCGTTTTCAAAGTACGACGCATAAATAGACGGATCTTCATAATAATCGACAGGTTGATTGTTAAGCTCTGTTCTATTTAACCAACCAACAGCACAGCCATCAGCATTTGAACAACGATAGGTACGACCGCCTTTATCCTGCTTCGTTTCATCACTAAAGCGATAACCAAATGTCGCATGCAACTTTTCAGTTAATTTATAAGTGCCTTGGCCAAACAAAGCATACGCATCTGTTGAACGGTCTGGCTGGTCCCAAAATGCTTTATCATCCATTGGATTATCGTAATAACCAACTGTGGTTGTTTTTTCATGAAAATAATTGGCACCCACAATCCAAATAAAGTCGCCGTATTCATCTGATTGCAGTTGTAATTCTGTAGAAAATGATTCTGCTCCGGTGCCATCTAGGAAATAAGTAGCGCCATCCCAAGGGTCTAAACCAACTTCGCTATCTTGTGCTGAAGACCTTTCCATATCTTCATATCCCACTAACCACACCAGATCATATTGATCATTTATGGTGTAGTTAAAGGTATTACGAAGGTATGTTATGTCTAGATTCAACTTTCCTGGCACATTAACTACGGCTTGATACGTGTTATCACTCGGTAGGAAATTCGTACAATCACCTCCCATTTCAGCGGGTCTTCCACGTAACTTATCGCAGTTAACTAAATCAAGGTTATTATTACTATCGTTTACATATTTTTGGAAAACGGTGTGGTTTGAAAAATTGCCATCCAACGGCTCCCAAAGTGTACTTATACGGAAGGAATATTCATCTGCATTATTATAAAAATCACTTTTATCTGCAGCTGTTAACTGACGAACTTTTTGAGCCTCAGGATCGGTTCCTGCGCCATCAATCCACCAGTTTTCTCTTTGTGTCACTGTTTGTCCAACACCTTGGTATGAATCTTCAGAGATTACAGGGGCATTTAAAACCTCATCAGAAAGTCGGCGCGTGTCATATTGGTTAGGGTCATAGTAACCCTCAAGGTAAGAGTCACGCTTTAGGCCTTTCGCTGAAAAACGAACTGCAAACTCTTCAGTTACTGGAATATTGATAAGGCCATCAATACTGCGGCTATTAAACTTGCCCGCTTCAATATTCAACTGCCCATATTGGTTTTCAAATTCAGGCTTGGCGGAAATCACATTGATACTTCCCACTGTCGAGTTTCGGCCAAATAAAGTACCTTGTGGTCCACGAAGCGCCTCAACACGGTCAATATCATACATCAGCGCAAGCGCACCTTGCATTCTTGGTGAATAAATACCATCTAAATGAACACCAACAGCAGGGTCCCCTAACTCAGTTAAGTTAGTTGAACGCACGCCTCGCATTGAAATAACAGGAGCAGATTGATCCGTTGCTGTAGAAATATCTAAGCTAGGCACCAAGTTCGCTATATCCTTTATGTTATTTACACCATTTTTTTTAAGCTCAGCCTCTGTAAGTGCAGTGATGGCCACCGGTGTTTCCATCAATTTGGTTTTACGTTTTGTTGCCGTTACTGAGATAATTTCTAACCCACTATTCTGCTGTTCAACGTCTTTAGATTTTGAATCTTGCTGATCATTATTCTGTGCATATACCGGTAATGAGCATGCTAATGCGACAGCGATAGCAACAGCTTTTTTATTTATTGTGTGCATATTCGACCTTTTTAATGTGTGTTCTAGTGTTAAAGTCTTTACGTTTAATTAACAGTATCTAAAGGAGCATTTTTCATTACTAGTCAAATTCGGCAAAGCGAGTTTCAAACAATACAAAGCGAGACTGGATTCAGATAAAAGAGGGTTAGCGACAGAATTTAGGTTTTCTAACGCGTAAAAAAAGGAGATAAACGGGGGCCATTGGGCTTTTAATCATTGCGAAATATTCCTAACAATTTTATTAAAAACCCAACGTTTTGACGTTACTTAAGTTGATTGAGAATGAGTTTTTCGGTGTGGCTCAATAAGTCAAACCCGCCTATTTCACCGTGTCCGGGAACCACTATTCGTAATTTTTTGTAATCATTCTTCAACTGCTGAGTAATTTTTAGCCATGAATGAATATCTCCATGGGCCATATTCCCTACAGAGTTAGACTGTAATGCACGAACCGCACAGCCTGCGTATAAGATACGTTTATCTGGTAACCACACCATTATATTATCCATCGCATGACCGGGGCCTGGGAAAAACACATTCAATGAGCCAAATTTCACCTGTGCACCGACTGTTGCAAGTTCGGTTATCACATTGTTTGGCACAGCAGTCCCTTGCTCTATTGTCAATTGCTGCGTCAAAGGGTGAGAATACACTTTAATACCACGCGCTTCTAATACATCAACCCCTGAAGCTCGGTCTGCATGTGCATGAGTGACAAGTGCCCTGGTTATCGGCAAGTTTATTTCTGTGTTAATGACGCTTAATAACTGTTGTGTTTGTAACTCTCCCCACGCCGTGTCAATCAGGGTTAAACTTTGCCCCTCCCTGACAATCAAACCATTCGAAGGGAATGTTGTCCCGTTAGGATAAACATAAAAAGAGGTATGCAACCAAACGCCTTCATCTATTTTCGTGATAAAGACTTCATTCTCAGCGTGTATATTCGCTAAACTACTTTGAGTAAAGACACCGAAAACAACAAAAAATAATACACCCAATATCCTTTTAAATATCATCATAATTCCTAATCTTCTTGACGTTATAATATTATAATTTTTTACGTGATCGTTTTGTACCAAAAACAACGCTAATTTTAAGAGTGGACTCAATTTACTCGATACGAATGCTCGCCCTAGTTCAGCCTCTGATAGCAGTGATTAAAAACGGGTGCATCGGCCCTTTATTCCCTGCTTTTAATTCTGCCAACTCGTTTAAGCGTATATTCTATTTACACGGTTACTTTTCGATGTTGTATATTTGCAACAAGAGGCTAAGCTTTATATACATAACAAATGCTTAGAAAAAATATGAAATTATTAGTAATGCTCTTTTTTTTCTTCTCTACTCAAGTGGTTGCAATGCTTACACCCGTGACCTATGAAAAAGATGGAGAAGTCATTACCAAAAATGCGGTACGCTACAAAGACGGCTATGGTTACAACGTAAATGCCGAACATGTATTAAGGCTTGTTACGCTTGATTGGCCACCCTATATCGATGAACACCTATGTAACAAAGGCTGGCTTTACCAGTTTACAATTCAATCTTTGCTTAAAAAAGGCTATGGCGTCTATATCGGCTTCTACCCATGGGCACGGGCAGTGAGGGAGGCAGAGCTTGGCAAAGCAGACATCCTTTTTCCTGAATACTTTATTGAAAGCACGGTTATTTCAGATAACTTTTTAGACAAGACACGCAACGAGTTATTAGCTCTCAGCCAACCGATTCCTGGTGGGGATCTCTCATTTGTTGCCTTGAAAGGAAACCAAATTCGTTTTAATGGCGACCTAAACTCTGTTAAAGACCAGGTGATTGGCGTTGTCAGATCTTACAAAAACACTCAGCAACTTGATGAAATGATTGATAATAAACAAATTGACACCATCGTTGCAAACAATGAGTACCAACTTATCCACCTACTACTAAGCAATCGCGTTAGTCTCATTGTTGCAGATCTTGAAGTGCTTAAAGCCAGTGTTTATAAATCAGAGTTATCGATTAATGGCAAAAGACAAATCATTGAATCATTGGTTGCGCTTGAACCAAAACTTGAATATAAGCCCCTCTATTTTTCTATTAGTAAATCAACACCGCACTGGCAAAAAGTACTGAAAGATTTAAATGACGAGATCAAGCAAAAACGACAAAGCGGCCAATTTGAAAACTTCATTAAAAAGATGAAACAGCAATGCTATGGAGTCGAAAAAGCGGCATGAATGCCGCTTATTGAGATATTTATTCGGGCACTCTTACCCACCCTTCCATGAGTACTCGCGCACTGCGGCTCATACTGGCTTTTGTTACTTGCCAATCTTCACCAACTCGTTCTGCTGCGGCTCCCACTTTTAACGTACCCGATGGGTGCCCAAAATTTACTTCATGGCGCTGTCCGCCACCTGCAGCTTGATTTACTAAGGTGCCGGGTATCGCAGCTGCAGTGCCAATAGCAACCGCTGCCGTGCCCATCATGGCATGATGCAGTTTACCCATCGACATAGCACGAACGAGTAAATCAATACTGTCGGCTGTTACTTCTTTTCCACTGGATGCATGGTAGCTTTTAGCGGGTGCAACCCACGCAACTTTGGGTGTATGCTGGCGTGATTTAGCTTCCTCTACGTGCTGAATTAAACCCATTTTTAGCGCACCATAGGCACGAATTGTTTCTAGCTTTTCAAGGACTGAAGCATCACTATTGATAGCATCTTGAAGCTCAGTACCGTCATAACCGATTTCACTGGCATTAATAAATACAGTAGGAATACCCGCATTAATCATAGTCGCAGATAGCACCCCAACGCCCGGAACGTCGAGTTCATCAACGAGATTACCCGTTGGGAATAACGCGCCTTCACCATCAGCCGGATCCATAAACTCAAGCTTTACCTCGGCTGCAGGGAATGTCACACCATCTAGTTCAAAATCACCTGTTTCTTGAACTTCACCATGGGTAATGGGGACATGTACAATGATGGTTTTACTAATATTTACTTGCCAAACTTTAACTTCTACAACGCCGTTATCTGGAATCTTGCTGGCATCAACCAAGCCATTACTCACCGCAAATGCGCCCACTGCAGAGGTTAAGTTACCGCAGTTACCACTCCAATCAACGAATGCCTTATCGATAGCAACTTGACCAAAAAGATAATCAACATCGTGATCGTCCTTGCAGCTCTTCGATAAAATAACGGTTTTACTGGTGCTTGATGTAGCTCCCCCCATACCATCCGTTTGTTTACCGTATGGATCTGGGCTACCAATAACACGCAGAAGTAAATTATCTCGTGCTTCACCTGCCTCTTGGGCAGGTTCAGGTAAATCAGTTAAATTAAAGAACACCCCTTTACTGGTGCCGCCACGCATATAAGTAGCAGGCACTTTAATTTGTGGTTTAAAGGCCATAATTAATGCTCCTCAGACTCTAAAAAGTCTTGAGCAAAGCGCTGAAGTACACCACCAGCTGAGTATATTGATACTTCTTCGGCTGTGTCTAAGCGACAGGTCATCGGTACTTCAACCACCTCACCACTTGTGCGTGTAATGAGCAGAGTTAATGTCGCACCAGGTGTTGGCTCGCCTTTAACGCTAAAGGTCTCACTACCATCAATGCCTAATGTAGTTCGTGTTGTGCCCGCTTTAAATTCAAGTGGTAACACACCCATACCAATAAGGTTTGTGCGGTGAATTCGCTCAAAGCCTTCTGCAGCAATAACTTGTACACCAGCAAGACGAACTCCTTTTGCAGCCCAGTCACGTGATGAACCTTGACCATAATCAGCACCCGCCACAATGATGAGTGGTTGTTTACGCGCCATGTAGGTTTCGATAGCCTCCCACATACGGGTCACTTTACCTTCAGGCTCAATACGAGCATAAGAACCTTGCTTTATTTCACCATTTTCTTTAACCATTTCGTTCAATAGTTTAGGGTTTGCAAACGTTGCACGTTGAGCAGTTAAGTGATCCCCTCGATGAGTGGCATACGAGTTAAAGTCTTCTTCGGGTAAGCCCATTTTAGCAAGGTACTCACCCGCAGCACTTGATGCTAAGATTGCATTCGAGGGTGATAAGTGATCAGTCGTAATATTGTCACCTAATACAGCTAATGCACGCATATCAGTTAAACTACGCTCACCAGCCAATGCACCTTCCCAATATGGCGGGCGACGAATATAAGTGCTTTGCGGACGCCATTGATAAAGTGGGTCGTTATCTTCACCATAATCAACACTTAAATCAAACATAGGCTCGTAAACCTTTCTAAATTGTTCAGGTTTAACGCTTTGTTTAATCACTGCATCAATTTCTTCATCTGATGGCCATAGATCCATTAAGCGGATTTCGTTGCCGTGTGAATCGATTCCCAATACGTCTTTTTCGATGTCAAAACGAATAGTACCTGCAATGGCATAAGCAACCACTAAGGGAGGTGACGCAAGGAATGCTTGTTTGGCATAAGGGTGAATACGACCATCGAAGTTACGGTTACCCGACAACACAGCAGTTGCGTATAAGTCACGGTCAATAATTTCTTGTTGAATTTTAGGATCAAGCGCGCCACTCATCCCATTACAGGTTGTGCATGCAAATGCCACAATGCCAAAGCCTAACTTTTCAAGCTCTGGTAATAAATTGGCTTCTTCAAGGTATGATTTAACCGCTTTAGAACCCGGTGCTAAAGAGGTTTTAACCCACGGTTTACGTGATAAACCTTTCGCGTTCGCATTGCGCGCAAGTAAACCAGCAGCAATCACGTTACGCGGATTACTGGTATTAGTACAGCTCGTAATTGCTGCGATAATACATGCACCATCAGGCATTAAGCCTGCTTCATTTTCAACAACCCCTGTGATCCCTGCTTTAGCAAGGTCATTGGTTGCAACACGACGGTGTGGATTAGATGGGCCCGCAATATTACGGCCAACGGATGATAAATCGAACGTTAAAACACGTTCATATTCAGCCGTTTTTAAACTATCGCTCCACAAGCCAGTTTCTTTTGCATAGGTTTCCACCAGCTTAACTTGCTCTTCTTCGCGGCCGGTTAGACGCAAGTAATCAAGTGTGTTGTCGTCAATATAGAACATAGCTGCTGTGGCACCAAATTCAGGTGTCATGTTTGAAATCGTTGCACGGTCACCTAACGTCAGTGCATCAGCCCCTTCACCATAAAACTCAAGGTAAGTTGAAACAACTTTCTCGTTACGTAAAAACTCCGTGATCGCAAGTACGATATCGGTTGCAGTAATGCCTGGTTGTGGTTTACCGGTAAGTTCAACACCAACAATATCAGGTAAGCGCATGTACGAAGCACGGCCAAGCATGACGCTTTCAGCTTCAAGCCCGCCCACGCCCACAGCAATAACGCCTAATGCATCAACCATAGGAGTATGGCTGTCTGTGCCGACTAAGGTATCTGGAAATGCAACGCCATCACGTTTTTGAATAACAGGCGACATTTTCTCTAAGTTGATTTGGTGCATGATGCCGTTACCCGGTGGAATAACATCAATGTTCTTAAATGCCGTTTTTGTCCAGTTTATAAAGTGAAAGCGATCATCGTTACGACGATCTTCAATGGCGCGATTTTTTTCAAACGCATCGGGTTCAAAACCTGCGTGTTCTACTGCTAATGAATGGTCAACGATTAATTGAGTAGGTACCACTGGGTTTACTTTCGCAGGATCGCCGCCTTTCGCGGCAATTGCATCGCGTAAACCGGCTAAATCAACCAGCGCTGTTTGGCCTAAAATGTCATGACACACGACACGTGCAGGAAACCACGGAAAATCTAGGTCACGTTTACGTTCAATTAATTGCGAAAGTGCATCGTTTAACATTTCAGGTTCACAGCGGCGAACTAAGTTTTCAGCTAATACGCGTGATGTGTAAGGAAGTGTGGCGTAGCTGCCTGGCTTAATAGCATCAACAGCAGCGCGAGTATCAAAATAATCAACGCCGGTGCCTGCTAATGGTTTTCTATATTCTGTATTCATGATGACTCTACTTGTACTTGGTGACGATGAAGGAAGTTGGGCTTGTTTTTAGTGTTTTTATGCCCTTTTATAAAAGGGCGGCTTAGCCGCCCCTGTCATTGGTTTGATTGGTGTTATTAACGCTCAGTAATTGGCGTATAGCTTCGTGCTTCTGGGCCCGTGTAATCAGCGCTTGGGCGGATAATACGGTTATTAGCACGCTGCTCTTTAACATGAGCAGTCCAACCTGTTACACGGCTCATCACGAAAATAGGCGTGAACAACTTCGTTGGAATGTCCATGAAGTGATACGCTGATGCATGGAAGAAATCAGCGTTACAGAACAATTTTTTCTCGCGCCACATAACTTCTTCACAACGAACAGATACCGGGTATAACACAGTATCACCCACTTCTGCTGCCAGTTTTTCAGACCATTTTTTGATGATCACGTTACGTGGGTCAGACTCGCGGTAAATGGCATGACCAAAACCCATAATCTTATCTTTGCGCTCAAGCATGCCCATTAATGCTTCTTCAGCTTGATCGGCGCTCGTAAAGCTTTCAATCATATCCATCGCAGCTTCGTTCGCTCCGCCATGTAGTGGACCACGCAAACTACCAATTGCACCTGTCACACATGAATGAATATCAGACAAAGTTGAAGCACACACACGCGCTGTGAATGTCGATGCATTAAACTCGTGCTCTGCGTATAGAATGAGCGAAACATTCATTACTTGCTCAAATAATGCCGATGGCGCTTTGTCATGTAATAAATGTAAGAAATGTGCGCCAACCGAATCATCATCTGTTTCAGTATTAATACGTACACCGTCATGACTAAAACGGTACCAGTAACAAATAATGCTTGGGAATACAGCGACCATGCGGTCGATTGCATCATTTGCTTCACTAAAATCTTGCTCCATTTCTAGGTTACCTAGCATAGAGCAACCCGTACGCATAACATCCATTGGGTGTGCATCTTTAGGAATGTTTTCTAGTACTGTTTTTAGTGCGTCTGGTAAACCGCGAAGTGTTTTTAATTTAGCTTTATATTCAGTAAGCTCTGCGGTTGTTGGTAATTCACCGCGCGATAGTAAAAAAGAGACTTCTTCAAACTGGGCTTTATCAGCCAGTTCACTAATATCATAACCACAATACGTTAAACCAGAGCCTGACTTACCTACTGTACACAGAGCTGTTTCACCTGCTACTTGACCACGTAAACCTGCGCCGCCTAATGCTTTATCTACCATGAGTGTTCTCCTTCAATGTTGTCGTTATGATTTTTTAGCTGTGAAAAGGTTATCAAGTGTATTTTCATATGAGTGATAGTCTAAAAACTCATATAACTCAGCACGTGTTTGCATATTATCGATTTGGCTTTGTTGTGAGCCTTCGTTAAGAATAGATGCATACACGTTAAGTGCTGCTTTGTTCATGGCTCTGAATGCACTTAATGGGTAAAGCACCATTTCAACACCCACTTCACTTAACTGCTCTTTGGTATAAATCGGTGTTTGACCAAATTCTGTGATATTCGCAAGGATTGGCACATTTAACGCTTTCGCAAACGCTTGATAATCGGCTAAATCATGAACTGCTTCAGCAAAGATTGCGTCAGCGCCCGCTTCAACACAGGCTGCTGCACGGTCGATAGCTGCATTTAGGCCTTCTTTTTGGAATGCATCAGTACGCGCCATAATGTAAAAATCGCTATCCGTTTTTGCATCAACCGCGGCTTTAATACGGTCAACCATTTCATCTTTAGAAACGATTTCTTTATTTGGACGATGACCACAGCGCTTTTGTGCTACTTGGTCTTCAATATGAAAACCCGCCGCGCCCGCTTTCGTCATTTCTTTAACTGTACGCGCAATGTTAAATGCCCCGCCCCAGCCTGTATCGGCATCAACAAGAAGCGGTAAGTCGGTAGCGCTGGTAATTCGACGAATATCTTCAAGTACGTTGTCTAGGCTGGTCATGCCTAAATCTGGCATGCCGTATGATGCATTAGCCACACCAGCGCCTGAGAGGTATAACGCTTGGTGGCCTGTTTTTTCAGCCATCATGGCACAATACGCATTGACAGTGCCGACCACTTGCAGTGGCTTATTGTTGGCTATCGCCTGTTTGAACTTTAATCCTGCTGACATTGGATAACTCCTATCTTTGAACGGTCACAGCTCTTTGGCTGTGTCTAATTTTTAAAATTAATCTGTGACGGTTTGACGACAACTCGGCTATTTTTTTGCCGCGTGTAAATCAAACTTAGTCTGTATATTGGCCTGAGATGCGCTTATATGGCGCTTCATTAGCATTTCAGCTAACTCCCCATCATGATTTTCAATGGCATTAATAATTGCAAGATGCTCATCAAAAGCCTTTGATACGCGAGGCCCCGCCATGCCCATTTGTACACGGTACATACGGATTAACTGATACAACTCATTACATAAAAGATGAATTAAGTGTGCGTTTTTAGAGCCTTTGATTATGCGATAATGAAAATCAAGGTCACCCGCTTCTTGGTAGTAAGATTCACCTTCTTTGACACGTTGTGTTTGCAAGTGTTGATTAAGTAACTGCTTTAAACCTTGCACTTCTTGTGGCTCCATATTGTCGGCAGCTAAACGACACGCAAGACCTTCAAGCGCACTACGAACCTGATACACTTCAATAAGTCGCTCAGCAGTCAGTGCCACAACACGACAACCCACGTTTGCTTTACGTTCAACTAAGTAGCAACTTTCTAAACGATTAAGTGCTTCACGTAATGTAGCGCGACTAACGCCATAACGCTTCGCAAGTTCAGGCTCAGAAATTTTACTACCCTGTTCAATAGTGCCTTGAACTATTTCACGGCGCATGTCGACAAACACCTGGTCTGACGCTGTCGTTATCGTGATATCGTTATAGTTATCGTTGGCTTTTTGCTCTGTCATAGTCACTTCTTTAAACGTGCTGAATTTAGATTATCGACAATTAATAACGTCACTATGCGCGCTATCGTATAAACTGTCAACCTTCAGACCATGAAAACAGGCTAAAAAAACAGCTAAATGTCGACATAAAGTGATATCTTTTGAAAATATTGACCATAAACAGTGTTTATAGGGGTGAAGTGTCGACAGTTTAGTCATACGTGTAAAACTATAAAAAAGTCCCCCGTACACATCAAAAATGATATGATCAGCACATTATCACGTGACTTGAGAGCCCTTTCGTGGACGCTAATACATTTATTCCCGATTCATTTATTGATGATGTAAAAAGCTACCTTCCTGCACATTTATCCCTAGACGATTTTATTGCTGCCTGTAGGCGCCCGCTCAGACGCTCTGTACGCGTTAATACATTAAAGATGTCTGTTGAAGAGTTTCAGCGCCAATGCGCACGCAAAGGCTGGGAGTTAACGGCCATTCCGTGGTGCGAAGAAGGGTTTTGGTTAACGCGACCAAGCGAAGAGGAATCCGCTCTTGCCATAGGCAATACTGACTTGCATTTAAGTGGCGCTATGTATGTACAAGAAGCAAGCTCAATGCTCCCCCCGGTTGCACTTAGAACAGAAGTACAGCACAGCGATGCGGTACTTGATATGGCGTCGGCGCCGGGTTCTAAAACATCACAAATTGCCGCCATGATGAATAATCAAGGGGTTTTAGTCGCGAATGAATTGTCGTCATCACGCTTAAAAGTACTGGCTGCCACACTTAAACGCATGGGCGTGGGTAACTGTGCGCTGTCACATTTTGATGGTGTGATCTTTGGTGATTACATGTATGAATGCTTTGATAGCATTTTACTCGACGCACCGTGTTCTGGTGAAGGCACCGTTCGTAAAGATGCAGACGCCCTTAAAAATTGGTCCATTGAATCTAACATCGATATTGCAGCGGTTCAAAAAGCACTCATTAAAAGTGCGTTTTATGCATTGAAGCCTGGCGGTACACTCGTTTATTCAACCTGTACCCTAACCCCACTTGAAAACCAGCATGTTTGTCAGTATTTATTAGACACATTTCCTAACTGTGTTGAAGTACAGCCACTTGATTGTTTATTCGAAGGGGCAAATAAGGCGACAACCCCTGAGGGCTACTTACACGTATGGCCACAAACATACGATAGCGAAGGCTTCTTTATCGCAAAATTCAAAAAAGTAGCTTCAGTTGATAACCCGAATCAAAAAGTCAAAAAAGGGGCATTTCCATTTACGGCGTTTGATAAAAAACAAAGCCAAGCATTTATGCAAACAATTAAAAAACAGTTCGGTCTAAAATCACTGCCAGGCAGCTTAATGCAGCGTGACAAAGAACTTTGGCTATTTCCTGAATCCTTTAATGCACTTCAAGATAAAATCAAATATTCCCGCTTAGGAATCCAAATTGGTGTGATCCACAAAGGGGGTGTGCGCTTAACGCATGAGTTTGCCACAGTATTTGGCCAATATTGCGATAAAAACACTTATGAAATGACAGCTTCTCAAGCAAATGATTACTTCAATGGTAAAGATATCCGTCTTGAGAAACCGGTTCAAGACAATGGTGAAGTTGTGTTATTGCTGTGTGGCTGTCCCGTGGGTTTAGGTAAATGGCAAAAAAATAAAATTAAAAACTCTTTACCACGCGATCTCGTGCAAAATACCCAGTTGATAACATGGGTATAACATGCGAATAAACGCTGTATAAACACGGTTCTACTTTGGGTAAACAAAGGTAACAACTTGATTTTAAACCAGTATAAAATTTGTACATTTATAGTGCAATTTTCATCTCATTAACTACACTTAAAAGTACTTTCTACTTCTCCCTACTGAATTTAGAAGGTGTTTTTTTAAAGTTAGCGCAGGCTCGCAAGAGCCACCCCCTAAGCCCAGAACAATGCGGATTCGTTCTGGGCGTTTTTTATTCAAAAGTCGCATAGCCAAACATAATCCTTTTTGATTTCATTAATAAAATAACTAAAAAGGATCCTCCATGTTAAAACCGCTGTGTGTATTACTTCCCGTTTTTATTAGCTTCCAAAGTATTGCAAAAAACAGCCAATACGAAGGCTTTAGCTATCCTAATAAGGCAAAGAACGCCATTAGTATTTCCTTTGATGATGCCAGACACAGTCAGGTAGACACAGGGTTAGCACTATTAGACAAGTATCAGGTTAAGGCCACCTTTTATGTCTCCCCTTTTAATGTCAAAGAACGCGTTGAAAAATGGCAAATGGCAGTAAAGTCTGGGCATGAGATAGCGAACCACACTACCAGCCATTTATGCACCGGCAATTTTGAGTGGTTGCGTAAACAGGGGGTTTCTCTTGAGCAAATTACGCTCAAAGGCATAGAACAAGATATTCTAAAAGCGCAAGACTATATCAAGCATACGTTGGGCATTGAAGCAACCTCGTTCGCATATCCGTGTGGAAACACATTTGTAGGGCGTGGTGCTAACACAAAAAGTTATGTGCCTGTTATTGCCAAGCACTTCGAAACAGGTCGAACTTGGCTAGATGAAACCGCCAACAACCCTAATTTTACCGATTTTACTCAGCTTACTAGCTTAGCGATTGATGGCCTTACCTTTGAACAAATAAAAACCATGCTTGAGCAGCACCGTACAAATAACAGCTGGATTATTCTTGCGGGGCATGAGGTGGGTAAAAGCAGTCAGTACACCACAGACAGCGAAGCACTTGAGAAGCTTATCGTGTATTTACAAAACCCAGACAATGGTTTTTGGCTTGATACCGTGAGTAACGTGGCTAAATATGTAAAAGCTAACCGACAAGAAATTGATTAATGATCATTTAAATCAAATTCAGTAATTTGGTTATCAGCGTGAATAAGCTCATACTTTGCAAGCAACCCGTCATTAAGTTCAATCAAGCTGATAGCCGCATTACTTACAAGGTATTTTTGCCCGTCGCCTTTAGTTTGATGTTTATCAACTTCCATCTGCCAGCGCTTAGTAAAAAAGTTAAGGGGACTTTTCGGGGCATATAAAATTGAATCAAGCTTATCGAGTACGTTAATAAGTTTTCGCGGGAACTCATTTTTAATACCACTGGCCGTTAATTGCCAAATACGGTTTTTATGTTTCCCAAAGCGCTTTTGAACAGAAAAACAAAATGAATAATGGACATCGCCAGAAAGAATTAATGTTTCTTTCGGTGTATCTTCACGCCGAAATGTATCGAGTAACTTTTTAGCAGAGCCTTCGTGAGCCATCCAGTTTTCAACATCAACTAATAAAGGCTGACCACAAAAATTAAACATAGCCTGAATCGCTTCTATTGATTTCACCCCAAATACGGGCGCTGGAGAAACGATAATAACCTTATCATGCGAAAGTAAGCTTTCTTCAAGTTCGGTTAAGCGTTCCCAGTCGAGTAAACCTGAAGGCTCATTAAAGTTTTGCTCATTACGCCAGCGATGGGTGCGCGTATCAAGCACCACCACTTTAGGAATGGTATTGAGCTCGTAATGCCAATAATTAAAATTGAGGATCAGCTTATCGAACTCTTTGAACTGCCATGTTTGGCCGTCAAAGCTTTTTGTGAAAGCAGATAACAAAGACAGCGTTTTTTCACCCGCATCATTACCAATCCCTTGCATTAACCAATAACTTATTAAACCGTTATTAACGATTCGTCGGCTGACTGGGTGTTGATAGATAGCGTGCTCCCACCCTGCCGTTAAATTCCAGTCATCTGTGACATCATGGTCGTCAAACATCATCAGGGTTGATACATTAGCAAACAACCGCTGTGTTTTATTCAACCCATCCGCAAAGCCAAGGAGTGCATCCTTTTCAAGCTGAAATTGCGTGGCGTGTTTAGGCGGCAGTGTTGGGCAATCTGCCTGTGCAAAATCAATTAGCTGCCACGAAACAGCACTAAAGTTAAGTATATAAAGTGCAATGAACTCTTGAAAATGTACTAAATGATTTTCAGCTTTTAAACTAGAAAAATGAGGCTCATCTTTTTTAAGCCAATAACCGACTCCCCATTTGCTGCGATTTTGCCAAGGCACTTTAGGTAAATAAAGATGGCGACTATAAAGCTGTTCGCTAAAACAAGCGGGTAAATTGAGCTTAAGCGGCGGCTCTTTAAAGATCCCAAACAGCGTTATGATTTTTTCTATCGCCAGTAACATCGGCCCTGCAACATCATCTGCGTATACTTGATCACCCGATAACAAAAGTAAATCAGCACCCGCGTTTAGCGATTGTCGCTGCTCATTTTGCCACGTGTCGGCTGCCACCAAACTATCTTTAGCAGGATGATGGGGGTTACGGCACGAACCATGTAAGATTTTATCGAGTCTATTAGGAATTACAAATGCAGGAAAATCGGCACGTTCGTAGCAAAATGCAGATAAATCGAGGCTTTTATCACGATCATGAAGTGAATAATAGATCAGTGAATCAACCCCAAATGGCTGTGAGGTTGGTAAAACAATGACATAGTGAAGAAAGAGAGCCTCGCCTAATTGAATGACCTCATGCTGACAGGTAGATTCAAGGCCCTCAAACTCAATTCTATAATCACTATTTCGGGTTGTTACAAACTGAAAACAAACTTGATGAGGATCTGCACGGCGTACCATAGGCCCCATAATAAGTTGAGGTAAATTTGATACGCCGGTCATTGTTAAGCCCTTTTTGCTTGCTTAAACAGTGAATAGAAATTATCTGTCGTTGCGTTAGACAATTCGTTAAAAGTAAGCCCTTTTAACTCAGCAATATAATACGCAACGTCTTCTACATATGCGGGTTGGTTTGTTTTTCCACGGTATGGCACAGGGGCTAAATAAGGCGAATCTGTTTCGATTAAGAGCCGATCTAATGGGATTTTCTTCACAACGTCTTTTAGTTCAACGGCATTTTTAAATGTGACAATACCTGAAATCGAAATATAAAAGCCCATATCAATCGCTTTCTTAGCCATATCCCAATCTTCAGTGAAACAATGCAGTACACCACCACATTTTTCAGCATTATGAGCGCGCATCAGGTTAATTGTGTCCTCACGCGCATCTCGAGTGTGAATGATAAGGGGTTTGTTAAGCTCATTAGCAACGTCTATATGCCCAACGAAGCTCTCTTGCTGAACGATATGCGTTTCTTTTGAGTAATAATAATCAAGACCGGTTTCACCAATTGCAACGACTTTATCGTGAGTAGCAAGGTTGATCAGTTGGTGTTTATCAAGTGCATCTTTTTGATCAAGAGGGTGTACGCCACACGAAGCGGATACATCTGGATAATCTTTAATTTTTTCAAGCATGCTTGGAAACTGCTCCAAAGTCACACTAACACATAAAAAGTGTTCGACTTGCTTTGCACGTGCGTTTTCAAGTACTTGGTCTAAATTAAGGTTGAGTTTGTCGAAGTCAAGACGGTCTAAATGACAATGAGAATCTACAATCATGGTACTACTTTTTTACATGGTATACGTCGGATTGTCAGAGTTTAACATAGTACCCAGCAGTTTTTCGATCTTGGCATTTAAATTGGTTTTATCGTCGATAAAGCTTATACCAATACCTGGCGGATTCGAGCTTTGTGCACCTTGTGGGGTTATCCAAGCAACCTTCCCAGTAATTACGTCATCTTCTAAAGCATCTGGTAATGTCACTTTTAAAGCCAATGAATGCCCCATTTCAAACCGCATATTAGTACGTACAAACAAACCACCATTTTTTATGAAAGGCATGTAACAGCGATATAATTCTTCTAAATCTTCGATATCTACTAATAATTCTTGCACAATATGTCCTAATTATGGCTTTCACGTAAAGAAAACGCTAGTTTCGAAATGGCCAGCGGCATATTCAAACCAAGCACATGTGAGCTGTTATAAATAAACTCAGAAATTGCAGATTGCGCTTTTTGATAGCTGAAAAAATCCATTCCCAATACTAATTGCGTTTTTAGATGCTCAGTTAAAAACAAAGTAAAGACATTAACCAAACTTGTATCTTTATTCAGTATGTCGACTAACGCACTGAAATTATGGCTGTCTTTTATCTCAGTTGCAAATTTATAGAGTGTATCAATAGACTCTAATTGCTGTTCATTTTGCCATTGTTCTACAAGGAGTGGTTGTTGCGAAAACAAACCTAACCAAGAATAATTAGGAATATCTAGGGAGGCTAACCATTGTGTCGTAGTTTCTATATTAACTTTCACTTCGTGCACCGCACAACGACTGAGTATGGTCGCAGGTAATTGCGCGATTTGTTCACAGGTTAATAATAGGTAGCGGCGTAAACTTGGCTCTTCAAGCGTTTTTAATAGCGCATTTGCAGCGGCTGTGGTCATTTTATGGCACTGCTCAAGTACAACCACCTTATTACCGTTTTGAGCAGCTGAATGGTTGATAAAATCGGTAATATCACGAATTTCATCAACACCGATCGTTTGCCCGTCTACTTTAACCACCCTTTTATCGGGATGCGTGCCTGCTTGATTTAACAAACAACTTTTACAATGACCACAGGCAACCAAACTATTGGCTGAGGCACATAACAAACCATCAGCTAGCTGCTCTACTAAGCGCTGCTTGCCAACCCCTTTATCACCATTAAACAATTGCGCATGGTGAAAACGATGCTGAGAATAGCTCTGTGCTAACTGTTGTTGTAAGGGTTCAAGCCAAGGCAGTGGCATATTATTTTAAACTCTCAAAAAAGGTATCAAGTACCGTGGTGATGGCAGCATGCACTTCAGGCATCGCTTTATTTGCGTCAACAGTTTGAATACTGGGATCATGTTCAGCAAGTGCCAAATAACGCTCACGTGTACGTTCAAAAAAGCCGAGCGCTTCTTGTTCAATTCGATCAAGTTCTCCGCGTCCCTTCGCACGTGCAAGGCCCACAGCAGGGTCAATATCTAAATATATTGTTAAGTCTGGCTTTAAGCCTTTTAAAACCATATCAGCCAAAAAAGAGAGTTTTGATTGCTCAATACCACGACCACCCCCTTGGTAGGCTTGCGATGAGAGATCATGACGGTCTCCCAGTACCCAAGTCCCTTTATCGATTGCAGGTTTAATAACATTCGCAACAAGTTGAGACCGTGCAGCGTACATTATAAGCAATTCTGTCTCACCCGTTATTTGCTCTTCATGAGCCTGTTTTACAATGTGACGTAGTGCTTCCGCCACAGGGGTACCACCTGGCTCACGTACATTAATAAATTCAACCTGCTTGTGCTGTAGGTAAGCTTGGCACACGGCGATTGCCGTTGATTTTCCAGCCCCTTCAAGACCTTCAATCACTATAAATTTCGCTGTCATATGACTCTATTCTGGTTATTTGTTTAATTGGTACTGCTGCACAGCACGATTATGCTCTTTCAATGTTTTTGAAAATTGATGGCTCCCATCGCCTTTCGCCACAAAATAAACATACTCTGACTCAGGCGGATTCACCGCTGCAAGTAATGCCGCTCGCGATGGCATGGCAATCGGCGTTGGCGGCAGCCCTTTAATTTTATACGTATTATACGGTGTGTAAGTGGTTAAATCTTTACGTTTAATATCACCATCAAAGTCGGCTCCGATGCCGTAAATTACCGTTGGGTCTGTTTGTAAGCGCATATTGCTCTTTAACCGATTCGTAAAAACAGCCGATATTAAGGGCCTTTCACTTGCAAGCCCTGTTTCTTTCTCGATAATTGAGGCAAGTATCAGTGCCTCATACGGTGAGTTCAAGATTAAATCGTGTGCTCTATTTTGCCACGCATTATCGAGCTCTGTTTGCATTTTAGAGTAGGCACGCTTTAATACACTGCTGGCCGTGTCTTCACTGTGATAGTGGTACGTATCAGGGAATAACCAACCTTCTAAATTTTCATCTTTATTGCTAATTTGCTTTGCTAAATTTTCTTCATCAAGGTCTTGCTTTAAATGAGTTTGCTTAGCAATGTTGGTAATTACTTCTCTCAGTGGTTGCCCTTCAATAATAGTAAAACTAAAGCTGACTTGAGCGCCTTGATTAATGCGGCGAATATTATCGATTACAGAGGTAGAATCAAGCTCATACAAGCCTGCTTTTAAATCCGTTAAGGTCGGGTCTAACTTTGCAAGCACCTGAAATTTAAAACAACTGTCAAGCCATTGCTTACTTTGCCACTGTTGGCATAATTGATTAAATCCTGTTCCGCGGTCCACTTTAAACAGTGTGGTGTTAGTAACATTTAATGGCATACTCAATGCTGCTTGAAGTTGTTGATAGCCAATACCACAACATAGCAATGCTAATAAAAGCACGCTAACAATGACTTTTATCACACATTCTCCTTGGCAAACTGGGTCGCTAATAATGCTTTACTTCGAGTAATGTCAAACTGTGTATCCGTAATGGCTGCAACAGGCACAACACCCATTAAGCTATTACACATAAAAACCGCATCCATCGCTAATAACTCTTCTACGCTAATTTGTTTAAACTCAATTGCTAACTTAGCACATAACGATTTTAGGTAAACCCCAGTAATCCCACAGTTATTTAATTGTGGCGAAAAAATCTGTTCATTTTTTATCGCAAATAAATTAGCAGCAGAGCTTTCTATTACATTGTCATTAATATCAAGCACTACAACATCGTCGCAATTAAGTGTGTTCATTTGATTTTTAATGAGCACTTGCTCGAGGCGGTTTAAGGTTTTTAAACCGGCAAGCACAGGCTGATGTGCAAGTTTAATACTGCTTATAGCGAGTGAAACCCCCTGCTCTTGCCATGTTTTATAATGTGCAACAGCAGGTAATACCGTGATAAGAACTTGAATCGAAGGCGCTTCAGGTAAGCCGTAACCTCGGCCGCCACTGCCGCGGGTAATAACAATTTTTAAAATGCCTGATTGCATATCGCCTATGGCCTGAAGCGAGGCATTTTCTATTGCCATGACATCTAAAGTTGGGAATGCTAAGCGCACTGCACATTCTATTAAACGGGCTTTATGCAATGGCCAGTGCTCTATACTGGCATTATTAATGCGAGCCGTCGTGAAGAAGCCATCACCATAGTTAAGACCACGATCTTGAAAGCTGACCATGGTGTGGTCGTTGGTTATAATTATTGTTTGTTTAAATATACTCATATAAAAAAGCCCAGTTAAACAACTGGGCTCTTCTTAATTTAGTCCGTTGTTACCGGCAATTATACCTTTTTAAATAGCAACGAGCCATTAGTACCACCAAAACCAAACGAATTACACAGTGCATAATCCAATTTAGCGTCACGTGCCGTGTGCGGTACATAGTCTAAATCACACCCTTCATCAGGATTATCAAGGTTAATTGTTGGGCTTACTTTTTGGTCTTGTAAAGACAAAATAGTAATAATAGACTCAACAGAGCCCGCTGCACCTAACAAATGACCCATCATTGATTTAGACGAACTAACCATCACATCTTTTGCTGCATCACCAAAAATTGATTTAACAGCCGATGTTTCAGCTTTATCACCTGCATGCGTTGAAGTACCATGCGCGTTAATGTAGCCCACTTGGTCAGCATTTACTTGTGCATCTTTCAACGCATTTTCCATAGCAAGTGCTGCCCCAGCGCCATCTTCTGGCGGTGAGGTCATGTGGTAAGCATCACCACTCATACCAAAACCTACAAGCTCTGCATAAATGTTTGCACCACGTGCTTTTGCATGCTCATACTCTTCCAGTACGATAACACCTGCACCATCGGCCAGAACAAAACCATCGCGGTCTTTATCCCACGGACGAGATGCGGCTTGTGGATCATCATTACGTGTTGATAATGCACGAGCTGCATTAAATCCGCCCATACCAATTGGCGTAGATGCTTTTTCAGCACCACCCGCAACCATCGCATCAGCATCACCGTATGCAATCATACGCGCTGCATGACCAATGTTATGCAAACCTGTTGTACAGGCCGTAACAATTGAGATATTAGGACCACGTAGCCCATGCATGATCGATAAGTGACCCGAAATCATGTTAATGATGGTCGACGGTACGTAGAACGGAGAAAGCTTACGCGGACCACTGTTTAATAGTTTTACGTGGTTTTCTTCGATTAACGTTAAACCACCGATGCCCGAACCCACTGCGACGCCAACGCGTGTCGCGTTTTCGTCAGTGATTTCTAAGCCAGAATCTTGTAGTGCTTGTACACCCGCTGCAATGCCATATTGGATAAACAAATCCATTTTTTTTGCATCTTTCGGTGACATGTAAGCTGATGCATCAAAGTCATTCAGCAAACCTGCGAATTTGGTGCCGAAACTTGAGGTATCGAAATGCGTGATAGTTTGAATACCACTTTTACCGTTTAACAAACCTTGCCAAGTAGATTCAACATCATTACCTAGCGGTGTCAACATTCCTAAGCCAGTTACGACGACTCGACGTTTAGCCACGGGTTGCCTCCAATAAGGAAATTATTTTAGGTGGGGTGTATACCAAAATATTCAGTATCATTCTTTAGATAGACTAAGGGCAGCCTAAAGCTGCCCTTAAAATCAAAATGCGATTGATTACTCAGCGTGAGCTGTAACGTAATCGATTGCAGCTTGAACTGTAGTGATCTTTTCAGCTTCTTCGTCTGGGATCTCAGTGTCGAACTCTTCTTCAAGAGCCATTACTAGTTCTACAGTATCAAGTGAATCAGCACCTAAGTCGTCAACGAAAGAAGCTTCATGTTTTACTTCTTCTTCTTTAACACCTAGTTGCTCGATAATAATTTTCTTTACGCGTTCTTGGATGTCGCTCATTCTTCTTTCCTTTATTAAATACGCCAATGCGTTATTTTCAGATTGCGGCGTAGTTTACGCCGCATAATTCTGTGATTCAAGGATTTGCTGATAATTACTTATCTGGTCAAACCTCTTGATTGGTATTTGTTCATTTATCGCTTATTTTCATAGCGAATTCAAGTATGTTTAAAGCAAGATCACAAAAAATTCAACATTTTTCGATAATCTTTTGTTAGCACTTTGGTGCTAACATTCATTAAACCATGTACATCGCGCCATTTACGTGCAATGTTTCACCCGATACATACGCAGCTGCGTCAGATGCTAAATAACACACTGCGGCTGCAATTTCTTCAGGCTGACCTAAACGACCCGCTGGCACATTTGCTAGCGTGGCTGCTTTTTGCTCATCTGTCAGCTCATCAGTCATGTCTGTTTGGATAAATCCAGGCGCTACAACGTTAACCGTGATACCACGAGACGCCACTTCGCGTGCAAGTGATTTAGTAAAACCAATCACACCTGCTTTTGCTGCAGCATAGTTTGCTTGACCCGCATTACCCATCGTGCCTACAACTGAACCAATGTTGATGATACGGCCATTTTTCTTTTTCATCATAGGACGTAAAACAGCCTTAGATAAACGGAAAACAGAGCTTAAGTTGGTGTCAATAATGTCATCCCACTCGCCGTCTTTCATTCGCATAAGTAAATTATCGCGCGTAATACCCGCATTATTTACTAATACATCAATATCACCTAAATCAGCTTTGATCGCAGCAAGTGTTGCTTCAATCGACTCTGGATCAGTCACGTTTAACGCATAACCTTTACCATTATCGCCTAAGTACTCACTGATTTTTGCAGCACCTGATTCGCTTGTCGCTGTGCCCGCAACTTTTGCACCTTGTGCCACTAAGGTATTCGCAATCGCTTTACCTATACCGCGGCTAGCACCTGTGATAAGGACAACTTTGCCCTCAAGAGAAAATAAATTTGTCATTCTATTCCTACTTATTTCGCTTCATCAATCGTAGCTTGCGTGTTTACCGCTGCGCATACCATTGCTTTATCAATACGTTTAGCCAGACCCGTTAATACTTTGCCTGGGCCAAATTCATAGCTTTGTGTAATGCCTTGCGCTACAAGGGCCTGTACAGTTTCAGTCCAGCGTACTGGGCTGTATAGTTGACGTACTAGCGCATCTTTAATTGCTTCACTTGATTGCTCTGCTTTAACGTCAACATTATTAATTACACCACACTTAGGTGTATTAAATGTTAAAGCGGCTAAATCAGCGGCTAATTTTTCTGCCGCAGGTTTCATTAACTCACAGTGTGAAGGCACGCTTACAGCAAGCGGTAAGGCACGTTTTGCACCTGCTTCTTTACACGCTTCTGATGCGCGCTCTACCGCGGCCTTGTGGCCTGCAATAACAACTTGACCAGGTGAATTATAATTAACTGGTGAAACCACTTCGCCATTAGCCGATGCTTCACATGCGGCTTTAATTTCATCATCACCTAAACCGATAATAGCTGCCATAGAACCGGTACCCGCTGGTACTGCTTCTTGCATATATAAACCACGGTTTTCAACAAGCTTGACGGCTTCGCTTAAACTAACAACGCCTGCACAAACAAGCGCTGAATACTCGCCTAAACTGTGGCCAGCCATAACAACGTCTGCATCAGGGTTTGCTGCTAACCATTGGCGATAAATTGCCACACTGGCAGTTAACAAGGCCGGTTGTGTACGATGGGTTTGATTTAATTCTTCTTCTGGACCATTAAGTACAAGTGCAGCTAGATCATAGCCAAGCGCGTCTGATGCTTCTGCAAATGTTGCTTTAACAATATCAGAATCGGCTAAAAGTTCAGATACCATGCCCACAGTTTGTGAGCCTTGACCTGGAAATACGAGTGCAATTTTATGTGCCATACTTTGCTCTTATCATTAAACAAAAAAATAATTCTTTTGTAGGCAGCATAACAAGTTTTTTAAATGCTGCACTACTTTATTGTTGGATGTGTTTGCTCAAAAATCGCAGCGATTTTTTCAGGGAGTTGGCGTTCGACTTCCCGCACGGCTTCATCTATAGCAGCATGGAACGCCTTTGCAGAGGCATTACCATGGCTTTTAACAACAATACCGCGCAATCCTACCAGACTTGCGCCATTATACTGGTCGGGGTTCACCCGCTTGTAGAGCTTTTTTATCACTGGACGCAATAAAAACGCCAAACATTTGTATAAAAAATGTTTGTGTAAGGCTTTCGTTAATTTATGCATGATAAGTTTGGCAATCCCTTCACAGGTTTTTAATGCCACATTACCTACGAATCCTTCGCACACAATCACATCGGCTTTGCCACTGAAAATATCGCTACCTTCACTGTAACCTGTGTAGTTGAGATATTTACATTGCTGCATTAGTTGTGCAGCTTGCTTTATTCCCTCATGCCCTTTGATGTCTTCAGAGCCAATATTTAATAAACTAACGCGAGGATTATCACAGCCAAGCGCTTGTCCTGCGACCACAGAGCCCATAATGCCAAACTGATAAAGTGTTTGCGCATCGCAATGCACATTGGCCCCTAAATCTAATAGATAAACGGGATCTTTTCGCTCAGTAGGGACGGCTGAAATAAGGGCTGGTCGTTTTACACCCGGCAGCATCTTTAATACATAATGCGCCATAAAAAATAACGCGCCAGTATTACCCGAGCTTACACAGGCTTGCGCTTCACCCGATTTAACTAAATCAAGGGCAACTCGCATTGAGGAATCTTTTTTTGAACGAACAGCTGAAGCGGGTTCACACGCATTAGTAACAACTTCACTACAATGACGAATGATTAATCGCGGATGAGAAAGCGAATCAAGCGCTTCAAGTTCTTTAAGAATAACTTGCTGATTACCACATAAGATCAGTCTTAAGTTGGTATTAGCATTTACCGCTCTTACGGCGGCGGGGATAGATGAACGGGGGCCGTAATCGCCCCCCATCATATCTAACGCTATGGTTAGATTGGTCAGCATATAGCAATCTCTTAGTTAGAAATTACTTTAACGCCTTTATAGTAACCGTCAGCAGTTACGTGGTGACGACGGTGAGTCTCACCAGAAACTTGGTCTACAGTTAAAGTTGGACCACTGATCGCATCGTGTGAACGGCGCATGCCGCGTCTTGCACGAGACTTTTTGCTTTTTTGTACAGCCATTAGTCTTCTCCTAAGAATCTTTCTTAAGTTGTTTCAAAATATCAAATGGATTTGGTTTGTCATCTTTTGCTGATAATTTACCAAAGCTTGTAGGCTCTGATGAATAACTGCACGAGGCTTCGTTGTGTGTAGGCACTATAGGAATTGCCAAAATCAGTTCGTCTTCGATTAACTCAAACACGTTGATTTCGCCATTTTCGTCCAGTTCTACTTCATCGTAACCTTCAGGAAGATGATCTGACTCTGCATCCAAACCGACTGGCGAATACACAAAGTCTTGATCCAAATCCAACCCTAATTCACCATTGCAGCGTTGACAAGTTACGGTTACATGTACTGATAAATTACCACTTATCACTACTAAACCCTGGTCATCAATTTTGCAATGAATCTTTACCGCTATTTCACCTGCTTCTTCCTGCACAACTTGCTCTAAACGAGAAAGTTTTTCAAGCGGTACAATACCGTCATACGTTAAACGATGTTGTGCTGCTTTGCTGGGATGAAGAGTGATGGGAATTTTCACCTTTTGCATAGGGGCTGCATCATATAGATAGTTAGTTGGTTAGTCAAAGTAAAAAACCAATTTTAGTCGGTTTTTAACGATCTTCTGCTTTGTTTTCGGATTCATTGTGGCTTATCCTTGCCAAAAGACATTTTATACCCAGAATATTTTATGAAACCAACACTTATATTAGCGTCAAGCTCACCATTTAGACAGCAATTATTAACTAAATTAAATCTACCTTTTGAAAGTTTTTCACCTGATATCGATGAATCAGCGCTAGAAAATGAAACGCCCTCGCAACTTGTT
This sequence comes from Pseudoalteromonas sp. bablab_jr011, assembly GCF_016464045.1. Taxonomy (NCBI): domain Bacteria; kingdom Pseudomonadati; phylum Pseudomonadota; class Gammaproteobacteria; order Alteromonadales; family Pseudoalteromonadaceae; genus Pseudoalteromonas; species Pseudoalteromonas sp. bablab_jr011. The sequence continues at coordinate 122,970 of NZ_JACDWU010000170.1, forward strand.
AAGCGACTAAGTGAGCAAAAAGCGCGTGTCGCAGTTGAACATTTTACCAATGGCTTAGTGATAGGCTCTGATCAGGTGGCCGTTTTCAACAATAAAATACTAGGTAAACCACACAATAAAGAAAATGCCGTTGCGCAATTATCCGCATTTAGCGGCCATACTGTGAGATTCTTAACGGGTTTGAGTGTCTTCGATATAGAATCAAATAACGCAATCACGACGGTTGTGCCATTCGACGTGACTTTTAGAACACTAACACTTGAGCAAATTGGCGCATATTGCGATGCTGAGCAACCTTACAATTGTGCTGGCAGCTTTAAAAGTGAAGGGTTAGGTATTTGCTTATTTGACAAGCTCAGTGGCGATGACCCAAATACACTTATTGGCCTGCCACTGATCACATTAACTAAAGTGCTGGCTGAGTTTGGTGTTGATGTACTGACTCTTCAGCATGAGATGTCAACACGCTAAGTAACTGACAATACGAATCAACGACAGTAATCGGCGCATGTTGTTGCAACTGCGCCTTGCTGTGGGCACCAAAGCTCACACCAATACAGGCAATACCAGCGGCATTCGCCATCGCCATATCCAATTGGCTATCGCCAATCATCACGGCATCACTTTTCGCTATACCCTGCTCACGCAAAATTTGCTCAAGCATATCAGGGGATGGCTTTGACATAGCATCATCTGAGCATTTTACGTTCATAAAATACTTACCGAGGCCCGACTCATGAAGTAATCTATCAATACCTTCACGTCCTTTACCAGTAGCCACAGCGAGCTGTATACCTGCGTCTCTTAACTGCGTTAGTACAGGTTCTACATCTGCGAATAGAGGTGTAGGTGTGACATCTAATTCGCGATATTGTGCTTTATAACCTGCAACGAGTTCATCGTTTAAATGCAAATGAGCAGGAAAAAGTACTTCAGTGGCCTTGGTTAGCGACAAACCTATCACATCTTTCGCTTGTTGCTCTGATGGAACTGGAATACCTAAATCTCGCGCAGTATTTCGCAGGCAGGTCACAATTTTTGGCACAGAATCCATGACTGTGCCGTCCCAATCAAAAATAGCGAGTTTAAACCTGTTCATTATCAGCACGTAACTTTTTAATACAATTACTTAAAGCTTTATCTAACGGCGCTTCAACATGCATCGTTGTTTCGTTTTTAGGGTGGATAAAGCGTAAATCATGCGCATGTAAAAACAACCGATTTAACCCCGTTAACTTATTAACGTATTGATCAAATTCAGCCACACCATATTTATCATCACACGCAATTGGGTGACCTTTGCATTGCGTATGAACACGGATTTGGTGAGTACGCCCAGTCACCGGCGACGCTTGTACCAGTGAACACTCTGCATAACGCTCTAGAACACGGAAACGTGTGTGCGACGGTTTACCTTCAGTATTGTCTACACGCACCACGCGCTCACCAGACTTTAAAGTATTTTTACGTAAGCCTTCAGTGACGTTTTTAGTTTTCGCATCCCATTGCCCATCAACCAGTGCCCAATAATTTTTTTCCATGGTTTTTTCACGCAACTGCTGATGCAAGTGTGTAAGCACAGAACGGCGCTTTGAAATAAGTAAACAGCCTGAAGTATCACGGTCAAGACGGTGAACCAGTTCAAGGCTGCGCTCTTCTGGGCGAAGTACTCGCAGTGCCTCGATTAAGCCATAACTTAAACCACTGCCGCCATGCACCGCCATTCCTGACGGCTTATTAATCACCATCAAGTATTTATCTTCAAATAAAATGGCCTCTTCAAGCTGTTTAACCTTATCTAGCTTTTTCGGCACAAATTCATCTTTTTCGGCCACTTTTATGGGCGGAATACGAATAACATCATCAAGTTGTAATTTATAAACGGGTTTAATGCGCTTTTTATTTACTCGCACTTCACCTTTACGAAGAATTTTATAAACTGCACTTTTAGGCACACCCTTCAGGTGAGTAATAAGAAAGTTATCAATGCGTTGACCTAAGTGGTCTTCACCTATGGTAACAAATGATACTTGTAAGCCGGTTTTTTCTGACATTGCCTAATCACTGATTTAAGTAAATAATTTAGTTGCTAACGCGGTTGTAATAGTGGGATAATCACCGCTGCGAACATAAAGTTTGCAAGTAACAACGGTGCTTTTTACCACATTAAAACATTCGTGATGCATATTCTGGGTTGCCGATCATACAGATCCGCGCTAAGTTTTCCAAAGCTTTTATAATTACCCAGCCAACACGAGCGTTCAATTATCGGCGATGCGCGTAATATATTGCCTGCATAATTTGAGCACGAATGCTGATTAATGAATAGAAAAAGCAATTGAACAAGATAAATTGTCTGATAGTGACGACGTAACAACGTCATTCAGAGTAAGCTGTTGTAGCAAGACATTGAATTAAAATTTGAACATGGTCGACTTCGGAACAGAACTCGTAAATTAAAACCGTGAAAGACGCGGCAGTTTTGGCACCAAAAAGAATTTAATAACGTGACAACATGTTATTGTCAGCCACACCATAGACACGCTCAATGTAAGCGAACAACGTCGGTTTTTGATTTTAACCAGTCGTGAGATTGCACAAGAATAACCGTCAAAAACCACTGAACAGACGAAATGATATCGTCATGTCAGCGACAGAAATTAGTAGAGTAACAATATGAAACGTATGCTAATCAATGCGACGCAGCAAGAAGAAATGCGCGTTGCACTGGTTGATGGCCAGCGCCTGTATGATTTAGACATAGAGAGCCCAGGTCACGAACAAAAAAAAGCCAATATTTACAAGGGTAAAATTACCCGTATCGAACCATCACTAGAAGCAGCCTTTGTTGATTATGGCGCGGAAAGACATGGTTTCCTTCCACTGAAAGAAATTGCACGCACATACTTCCCACAAGGCTATACATTCCAAGGTCGTCCGAATATTCGTGACGTAATCAAAGAAGGCCAAGAAGTAATTGTTCAGGTTGATAAAGAAGAACGTGGCCAAAAAGGCGCGGCACTAACAACCTTTATAAGCGTAGCAGGCAGCTATTTAGTACTTATGCCAAATAACCCTCGTGCCGGCGGTATTTCACGTCGTATTGAAGGTGATGAGCGTACTGAACTAAAAGAAGCGCTAAGCCGTTTAGAACTTCCTAAAGGTATGGGGCTCATTGTCCGTACTGCGGGTGTTGGCAAATCATTCGAGGAACTAGACTACGACTTAAAAGCGCTTTTAGTTCACTGGGATGCCATTCAACAAGCTGCAGATAGCGGCCCTGCTCCATTCTTAATTCACCAAGAAAGTAACGTTATTTTCCGTGCTATCCGCGACTATCTACGTCGTGATATTGGTGAAATTTTAATTGATAAAGCCCGTGTTTTTGAAGAAGCTAAAGCGCATATTGAACGCTTCCGCCCTGATTTCATGAGCCGTGTTAAGCTTTATCAAGGCGATGTGCCATTATTCACACATTACCAAATCGAAAGCCAAATTGAGTCAGCGTTCCAACGAGAAGTTCGCTTACCTTCTGGTGGTTCAATCGTTATTGATCCAACAGAAGCGCTTACCTCTATCGATATTAACTCGTCAAAAGCAACCAAAGGCGGTGATATCGAAGAGACCGCGCTTAACACGAACCTAGAAGCCGCTGATGAAATTGCACGTCAATTACGTCTACGTGACTTAGGTGGTCTTATTGTTATCGATTTTATCGATATGACACCACCTCGCCACCAACGTGAAGTTGAAAATCGCCTGAAAGATGCTGCACGTCCAGACCGTGCTCGCGTACAAATAGGCAAAATTTCACGCTTCGGCCTTCTTGAAATGTCACGTCAACGCCTGCGTCCATCTCTAGGTGAAGCAAGCCAAGGTCCGTGTCCGCGTTGTAATGGTCAAGGCACTATTCGTTCAAACGAATCAATTGCATTGTCTATCCTTCGTTTAATCGAAGAAGAAGCAATCAAAGACAATACATCGCAAGTAAACGCACAAGTACCTGTTGCGGTGGCTGCTTACTTATTAAATGAAAAACGCCGTAGTGTGCACCGTATTGAAAAACGCCATAGTGTTGATGTGGTCATTATTCCAAATCAACACATGGAAACACCGCACTATGAAGTAGTTCGTTTACGCAAAGATGAAACGATTGAAACTGTTAGCTATGAGCAAGTCGTTGCACCAGAGCCAGAAGCATTTGAAATGGCTAAAGCACCCACAGCACCGGTTCGTGAAGAGCCTGTGTTAAAAGGTGTTGTTATGCCAACAAACCCAGCGCCACAAGCTGCTCCAAAAGCTGAACAACCAGCTCAAGACGTTAAGAAAAGTGACGGTGGTTTATTTGCAGCCATTGGTAAATGGTTTAAATCACTCTTCAGCATCTCTGAAGAAGAGACTGAAAAAGAGCAAGAAGAGAAAAAAGCGGCACAACAGCGCAGCAACAACCGTCGTAATAACGACAACCGTCGCAGAAGCAACAACCAACGTCGTCGTAACAACTCTCGTAATAAGCGTCCTTCAGACGCTGAAGCGAAAGAAGAGAAACCGGCCACTACTTCAGCTCCTGAGCAAAAAGAAAGTAACGAAAACCGTAATAAGCGCCGTCGCAATTCGACTAACCGAAAGCGAAATGAAAAGCGTACTGATGACGAAGAAACAACGTCAACAGAGGCAGTTCAAGAAACGCAAACGGAGCAACCGAAAGAGTCTAAACCTAAGGTTCGCCGTCAACGTCGTAATATTCGTAAGAAAGTGCGTTTACAAGACGAAAATGCCGAGGAAGTAAAATCAACTCAGAGCAGTGATACTGTTCAGGCTGAGAAAACAGACAAAGCAGCAAAACCTGCCAAACAGGCGAAAGAAGCGAAAGACGATGTAGTACCAGAGGTTAAATCTGAAACGCCTGCACAGACTGAGGTTAAAGCAGAAAAACCTGCAAAAGCTGACGTTAAATCGGTTAAAACAGAAGAAACCAACACACCGGTTGAGGAGCAAAATGTAAACGCTGAGTCAGTTGCTGATGATGAACAAGCACAGCCGCGCACACGCTCACGTCGTTCACCTCGTCACCTTCGTGCAGCTGGACAACGCCGTCGTCGTCCTGAGCAAGATGAAAAGCAAAATGAAGATAAAGGTGACACACCTGCCTTTATTCCTGTTGCGGATCAAGCTGCTGCTGAATATGAAGCTGAATTAAAAGCTAAACAAGCGCAAACTGAGCAACCAGTTGAAGCGCCTGAATCAGCTACCACTGATGAGCCAGTTAAAGCTGAAGAGCCAGTAAAAGCTCACGAACCAGTACAAGCTGATGAACCAGTACAAGCTGATGAACCAGTTAAAGCTGATAAACCAGTGCAAGCTGAAGAACCAGTGCAAGCTGAAGAACCAGTTAAAGCTGAAGAGCCAGTACAAGCTGACGAACCAGTAAAAGCTGACGAACCAGTAAAAGCTGACGAACCAGTTAAAGCTGAAGAACCAGTAAAAGCTGAAGAACCAGTAAAAGCTCACGAACCAGTACAAGCTGATGAACCAGTACAAGCTGATGAACCAGTTAAAGCTGATGAACCAGTGAAAGCTGAAGAACCAGTACAAGCTGAAGAGCCTGTTAAAGCTGAAGAGCCAGTTAAAGCTGAAGAACCAGTAAAAGCTGACGAACCAGTAAAAGCTGAAGAGCCTGTTAAAGCTGAAGAGCCTGTTAAAGCTGACGAACCAGTGCAAGCTGAACAAGCACCTAACAATGAAAGAACAGTGTTAGTTAAGGGTTCAGCAAGCGCTGCAATGGCAAAACCTGCACCAGTTGCAGACAGCGAGCCAGTACCAACACCAGGTGCTATGGCACACGATAAGCGTGAAGCTATTCCAGACAGTGGTTTACGCGCAGGTTCAATTAAACCTGCCGGTAAAGCCCGTGCTGATATGGCTAAAACATTATCGGCTGACTAGTCTAGCTGTTATACGAAAAAAGCCGCGTTATGAAAATAACGCGGCTTTTTTGTTTCAGATGTCTCGTCCTGAAATGTGTTTACACATTTAGGACTTATTATGACCAAGTCAAATAATACACCGATCAAACGAACACAACGAGATTATTCATTAGGCTTTAAATTACAAGTTGTCGACGCTGTAGAAAAAGGCGATATGA
>NZ_JACDWU010000171.1:0-11995 GCF_016464045.1 Pseudoalteromonas sp. bablab_jr011
ATATTACCGCGGTTAACGAGGGCTTGATTATAGTGAGACCAGTTTGTGATTTTGCTCATTGTTGTTGCACGGGCTAGTAGGATATAGATGATCTGATCACAGGCTGGCAAGATAGTTCAAACTTTTAGGAAACAACGCCACTGTAAAGCGTATAAGTTAAATATGACGAGAAAAATACTAAAATCAGCTCAAAATAATCAAGCACTCTATATTATTTGTTTAATGCTTTTTCTCGTTGTTGCTTTTCACCTTTTGGTTAGTTATCTACAAGTCAGCTATCAAAAGGAATTTTCGCAATCTTTGTTATCAAAAGCTGAAGACATATCAAGCGATTTAGGCTCTTCTATTCAGGAGGCTTCAGCATTATCTCCTCTTGAGTGTGATGCCCAGACAATCAATGAGTTGCGCATTATTCTTTCTAAACATGAATATACGCATGACTTAGGTTTGATTTTTAATAATAAAGTTAATTGCTCAGCAAATTGGGGACTTCTTGCTAATTCAACGCCACTTGACGGTGTTTTGTATCATTCTCCATCGGGCTACTATTTTGCTTCTCAAGTTGCGAATATTTTTCCTGTTGCAGCGAAATATGACATTACAAATAAAGGGAGTGTAATTGCCTTTACAATTAATGCCCCTTTTATAAATTTTGATCAATTAAATAAAAATTTTTCATATAAAATTATTTCAAAGAATAGAAAATACATCTTTCATAACTATGCGTCACACTTCCAGTTTAAGACAGATACATTGCTTAAACCGCAAGTGGTAGAAACTTGTAGCACTCAATTCCAATACTGCATTGAGACATACAATAACCGGCCTGGTTTACTGTATTTCCCTTTTTACATTTCTGCTCTTTTAATCGGTTTAATTGGGTTTATTAGCTTTTTAATTGCTTACTCAATTTGTTCATATTTAGATAAAAGCCACTCAATGGAATTTAGGTTTCGTAAAGCCATTGAAAACGAAGAATTATATTTGGAGTATCAGCCAATACTCGAGCTGAAAAGTAACAAAATTATTGGTGTAGAAAGTTTGATAAGGTGGAAAGATTCTGTTTACGGTAATGTTTCGCCCGAGCTTTTTTTAGGTATTGCAGAGCAGCTAAGTTTGTATCCAACTCTTGCGTATAACTCGGTCAAAAAAGCGCTTAATGAACTTTCGCCTGTTTTACGTGCTGATTCTGATTTCAGCGTGGCAATCAACATTAACGCTTATGAAATTCAAACAAAAGAGTATTTAGATTATTTATATGATTTATGCACTGAAAATAAAATAAAACCACAGCAAATCAAAATTGAAATCACCGAGCGAATAGAGCTTCCATTGGACGAATTGTCATGTTTTGCTTCAAAAGCTAAAACATACGGCTTCTCTATTTCTCTTGATGATTTTGGAACAGGAGTTTCAAACCTAGTGTGGTTAACCGAAATCAATTTTGATGTGCTCAAAATAGACAAGGTTTTCACTCAATCAATATCTGATGAGTTGAAGCAAGAAATGTTGTTAGCCATTATGTCATTAATAACAAACCTAAACCGCACTGTTATTTTTGAGGGGGTTGAGACAGTTGAAGAATATAACTTTATTAAAAATTACAATGACGACTATCAGGTTCAAGGTCAAGGTTGGTACTTTTACAAGTCGTTGCCTTTAACTGAGTTATTGCATGTATTAGGCCAGCAAGGTGGCGATTAAAATCATCATTGCCCTTGTTGGTTATCACTTATGGCGGCTGCACGGCCCTTTTTGTATAAACAAAAATAGAACGTTTATTCAGTTTTAAATGGCAAGGGGAAACCCTTTGAGCGCTGCATGATGCCTTACAGTATGACTCACAGCTGTCCACTCGAATATGCAAGCTGTGAGCTTATCAGTTATTTAATACGTTATTCACGCTTATCTTTTGCTTATTTAGTTATTCGGGATATGCTGGCATAACGAAATCTAATTAATCAGAAGTAGCAAATGAAGCTTAATCAAGTCACGTTACCAGTAAAAAATATGAATGAGGCGGTGGCTTTTTATTTAACTCTTGGTTTTATTCAAATTGTAGATACACCTCACTATGCGCGTTTTCAATGTACCAATGGAGACGCGACATTTTCGCTGTCGTTAGAAAGCGGGGACTTTAAGAGTCATGCTGTTATCTATTTTGAAGAAGAACATCTTGATGCTCTTTACACGAGCCTTGTTAAAAAGGGGATTACTTTTGAACAACCGCCAACAGCGCAGCGCTACTTATGGACAGAAGCTATTTTGAAAGACCCTTCAGGTAACAAAATCAAACTGTATTGGGCAGGTGAAAACCGCTTGAATCCACCATGGAAAGTGGAAAAACGTGGATAAAATAAAGGCGCTAGGTTTTGTACTCTAGCGCCTCATAACTAAAAACTGTTAAATAAAAAAGTTATTTTCTTTCTTTAAGTAATTGTTTTAGCTCTGCCATTTCAGCTTGTAATTGAACAATTTGGCCTTTTGTAGCGGGCATGTCATCGTCGCTCGTTTGTTCTTCACGTGCATTACGGTGCTCTTCAGACATGACTTCTAATATGGCACCTACCATCATGTTTAAGAACACGAATGCAGTTAAGAATATAAACGTTAAGTAGAAAATCCAGCTTAGTTTATACACCGCCATGGTTTCATACATTACGGTCCAGTCTTCAAAGGTGGCAATACGAAATAGAGTTAGCATTGAAATTGACACATCGCCCCACAAAACAGGGTTAATATCGGCAAATAACATGCTACCCATTGCGGCATATATGTAGAAGATAACGAACATTAACAAGGCGATATAGCCCATTTGCGGTATGGCTTTTAATAGCGAATTAACCAACAATCGCAGCTCTGGGATCATCGACACTAATCGCAATACGCGGAAAATACGTAACAGCCTTGCGATGAAAATAGTTGACCCCGCAGCAGGATAAAGGCTTCCGACAACGATGATAAAATCGAAAATATTCCAGCCTTTTGTAAAAAAGTCTTTTATGCCACGGCTGGCAATAAAGCGAATCACAAGCTCAATCAGAAAGAAGACAGTGATCCCCATGTCCATCCAGTGCAGGGCAATTTCTGCAGTTGGATGTAACGAGTACGTGTGCGCGCCAACAGTTAACGCCGAAATAACAATGACCGCGATAACAAATGATTGAAAAATTTTACTTTTATCGATACGCTGAAACAGCTCTTGTAACTGCGACAACATCATAGATGACCCTTTGATAATAAGATTTTAAACCCACGCAATATACAGTAAAACACAGTGCCAATGTATAACTTAAGAAAGGAAATTTAATGTTTTTTAACGCTTTAAAGTTTGTGGCTTTAGCAGCCTTATTCGTTATGCTGAGTGCATGTAGCTCTGATGCACGGTATCACGAAATTCAATCGGCCCGTTTAAATGAATGCAATTACTTAGCAGATAAAGAGTATCACGAGTGTGTAAAACGCCAAGAAGACAGTTACGAAGAATTTAAAAAACAACAAGTTGAAAATGACTAAAACCGAAAAACGCCTTGATAAAGCCATTCGTGTTGCGTTAACTCACGCGTGTGAGCAAGCTAAAGAGACAGTCAGTGAGTTTTTATGGCTAACTCATACCGCTGACTTAAAAAAACTGCCTCAATCACTTAAAATAAAGTGTTTTTTCAATACGTTGCCAATTAACGAAAATCAAAAGCAACTGATAGTAAACTTAATTATTGATAAACTTAATACGATAGATATAACTATAAACGCGAAGGCAATTTCATTTTTAAAGGAATAAATATGTTTTTGAATTTAACGGCGAAGCACATGTTATCTTTGAATTCAGCACTGTCTGTGTTGTTTTTAGGCGTGGGTGTTTATGGCATACTGTCTGACGACGCGTTGCCGTTTCCATCATTTAGCGCTTTTGTTGCTGCCGTTTTTTTTGCTCTGCAAGCCGTTCGCTCAACAGATAAATTTGCTGCAAAAACCGCACTGAGTAATACGCTAATTGCAACAAATACTCACCTTAAAGTAACGCAGTTTTATTACAGCTCGAAAGAGCAGTTGCTTGAATTAAATCGAATTACTGAGTTTAAAGTCGCCGATAATTACTTAGCGGTCATTCTGGATAGAAATGGTCAAGGCTATGATTTTCAAATTAAAGGAAAATCAGACGCTATAATCGAAAGACTTAACGATATCATTCCCTATCAAGCGCTTAAAAACACGTCAATCACACGGGTTTAGTTTGGTAACTGCGCCACAAATAGCTATAATCGGCAAAAATTAATGAAAGAGACTTTGCTATGGCAGTGCCTACGCGTTCACAAATTTCTATTGGTTGTGAAGTGAATATTGTATTAAAGCAAGATCAACGAACAGGTCAGTTAACCCAAGGTGTGGTGTCACGTATTTTGACAAAATCACCTAACCATCCACACGGCATAAAAGTGCAGTTAGACGATGGTCAAGTAGGTCGTGTAAAAGAGATTTTATCATGAGTGTGTTAACCGAAGCTGAGTTTTGGCAGTTAGTTACCGCAGAAGATAAAACCGCGGAGCCTGAGTCTGTATGTAATGCATTAAAAGCAAAGCTAACTGACTTATCTGATGAACAGCTGATGGAATTTGATAAGCAGTTTAGTCTTCGCATGCGTAAAGCCTACACATGGGACTTATTCGGTGCTGCCTTTGTAATGGCAGGTTGTAACGACGATTACGGATTTTCAGAGTTTTTATGTTGGCTGATTTCACGTGGCGAGCAGGTATTTATAAATGCCCTTGAAAACCCGGATTCAATCGCTGACTGTACACCGGTTTATCATTTAAATGAGCAACCTTACCCTTATTTAGATGAGTATGATCTTATCGCAGGTATGTTGTACGAAGAGCGAAATGATGATGAACTGCCGTTTATTCCGTCGGGGCTTGAACAGCCAAAAGGCAAGCGCTTTAAAGATAAAGCCAAGTTTTTAAAACAAACCTACCCAAATCTATACGCAAAATACTGGCAACAACCAAATTAATATAAAGCACCGTTCAGGTGCTTTTTAATGGCCTAATACATACCTTTCTAAAGCTCATCAACAATTTATTAGTACCCAAATCAAATCATTTTGTGTTATATTATTCATGTTTAATTCAGCACAATTAACAACATAAATCAGCAGACTAGATTAATTCGGTTTGCTACAACACATATCAAAGGAAATGACAGTGTCAGAAAATGTTTATCAAGCCCCAGAAGCAAACCTCGCTTCGGCATCAACAGAAACTACCACTTTAACGATGAAAGAAATTTTGTTTTCTTTTAATGGTCGTATACCTAGAAAAACCTATTGGTATTCTTTCTTAGGTATTATCGTAGCTTCATTTGTTTTTATGTTCTTAGTCGCATTATTAACAGCGGGTAATGAAACAGCAATTTCTGTGATCACACTAATCTTTTATATCCCACTTATGTGGGTTTCGCTTGCGGTTCAAGTAAAGCGCTGGCATGACCGTAATAAATCAGGTTGGTGGGTACTGATTGGCTTAGTTCCTGTTATTGGTGGTATTTGGGCGTTAATTGAAAATGGTTTTTTAGCGGGTGATGAAGCTGAGAACCGTTTCGGTAAGCCAACTGTTTTATAAGTCTTTGCAGTGTGCTCTAATGGCTAGAGCACACATAATTCAGCCTTTACGATGAGCCATTTAACGACACTTCAAATTGCCCGCTTTATTATCAGCTTTAGTTGGCTTTATCATGGGTTGATGCCAAAACTTATCCATATTGCCCCCTTAGAACAACAAATGACGGCAAGTTTTGGTTTTAATGCTGAAATTTCAATGCTCATCACTCGGGCAGCTGGCATAGGTGAAATTATATTTGCCGTGCTGTTTTTTATCTTCTACCGTTCAATCTTAATCAATATTCTCAATATAGCCGCTTTAGTTGGACTAATGCTGTCTGTTGCCGTTTTACAACCTGCACTTTTAATCGAAGCGTTTAATCCTGTGACTACAAACCTCGCAATTATCGCGTTTAGTGTTGTATTAATAAATGAGCTTAAAGGTACTCAACGTCAGTAATATTGTTATTAAGCTGTATAACAGTGTTTTATTTCTTCAATCATGGCGTTTGCAATTGGCGAATTAGCGTTTGTTTTTGAGGTGATCAACACCACCGGAATATCATAATGGTACTTGGCTGGTTGAATAGCCTTAAACATACCTTTATCTACCCAGAACTGCGCATAGTGATCGGGTAAATAACCAATAAACTCACCCGATAGAATCAAGTGGGCAATGCCTTCATCGTGATAAGCCACCGCACTGTTTTGATAATTCAAACCGTCGTTACGGCTTTCTTTATCGCGCATATAGTTACTGGTGATTACTTCAGCTTCTTTTATTAGTTTATTAATGTGCCCGTCTTCGCAATCAAATAATGGGTGGCCTTTCGCACAATATAAAAAGTTGGTTTCGTTATGCAGGGGAGTGTAGTGTAAACCGCGAATATGATGGCGGCTCACGCCAATGCCAACGAGTGAGCGGCCATTAGCTACCGATGTTTCGACTTCTCGGGCTTCACATACATTAATATCAAACTGAATATTGTTACTCTTTCTTTTTAGTGTGGCTATGACGCGGGGGATCACACAGCGTGGGTCACTCACCATGGTATCTATCATGGCGATGCTTAAGCGCCCCGATAACTCATTTTTAGAGCTGGCGACTGTATTGGCGAATGCTTCACATTGTTGTAAAAGCTCAATTGAAGCTTGATAAGTAATGGCGCCAGCATCGGTAATTTCAAACCCACTGCGGCCACGCTTACATAATTTAATGCCAAGCCTAACTTCTAAATCTGATAAATGAGCACTGATAGTTGAGCGGCCAATATTTAATCGCGACTCAGCCGCCGACAGCCCCCCACACTCTACAATTGCTACAAAAACGCGCAATAAGCGCAGGTCTACATCATGAACTTGCATGGCGATTCTTATAGTTCGATAAATCTGGAATGAATAACGATAATTATGCATTTGTAAAACATCTAGAGCAAGTTAGCATTGCATTAAATAAAACTAATCCTGTTCTTTAGGAGTTATAAATGACATTTAAGTACGGTATTGACCAGTTAACGTTAGACAGCGTTAATGCTATTGCAGCGGGTACGTTACAGGCAGAGCTTTGCCAAGAAGCGATTGATAAAATTAATAAAAGCCGCCAAAACGTAGATAAAATGGCTGCCTCTGATAAAGCCATTTATGGCATTAACACAGGTTTTGGCCCGTTATGTGATACGCAAATATCTCCAGAAGAAACTAACCTGTTACAAAAGAACTTATTAATTACTCATGCTGTCGGCGTGGGTGAGCCCATTGCTAAACCAATTTCAAAGCTAATGCTTATTACTAAAGTGCACGCACTAAGCCAAGGTTATTCAGGTATTCGTTTAGCGGTTGTAGAGCGCATGCTTAAGTTTATTGAGCTTGATATTATCCCGGTTGTGCCAGAACAAGGCTCAGTGGGCGCATCAGGCGACTTAGCTCCTTTATCACACTTATTTTTACCCTTATTAGGTGAAGGTGAGTTTTGGATTGATGGTGATATTAAGCCAGCTGCAGAAGTACTCAAAGAGCATGGTTTAGAGCCAATGGAGTTACATGCTAAAGAAGGCTTAGCGCTTATCAATGGCACACAATTTATTTTATCGCATGCGATCACTGCACTCACAAAAATGGGTTACTTACTAGACCTTGCCGATATAGCAGGGGCGATGAGTATTGAAGGTATGCAGGGTAGCCAATCACCGTTTCGTGAAGAGCTACATGCAATTCGTGCCTTTAAAGGTAATGTTGAAGTGGCAGCGCGTATGCGTCGCTTTTTCGAAGGCTCTGAAAACATGGCGTCACACACTAATTGTGACCGTGTTCAAGACCCATATTCACTGCGTTGTATTCCACAAGTGCATGGTGCATCACGCAACGCATATAACCACTTAAAAGAACTTGCTGAAACAGAAATGAACTCAGTAACTGATAACCCAATAGTTATCAGCGAAGAAGAAGCTATTTCGGGTGGCGGTTTCCACGGTCAACCCCTTGCTATGGTATTAGATTACGCATCAATTGCGGCGGCTGAGCTTGGTAATATTGCTGACCGTCGTTGCTATTTATTACTTGAGGGTTTACACGGTTTACCGCGCTTATTAACCTCATCTGGCGGTTTGAACTCAGGCATGATGATCCCACAATACGTGACAGCGGCATTGGTAACAGAAAACAAATCACTGTGCTTCCCACCATCGGCAGACAGTGTACCAACATCAATGGGCCAAGAAGACCACGTATCAATGGGTAGTATCTCGGGTCGTAAACTAAACCAGATTTTAGGAAACCTTGATAAAATTTTTGCAATTGAGCTGATGTATGCAGCGCAAGCTATCGAATTTAGACGCCCTAATAAGTGCTCAGATATCATTGAAGAAAACTTTGCAATTATTCGTAACAAAGTGGCTAAGTTAGAAGAAGATCGTTTACTTAAACCTGACATTGATGCCATGGTTACACTCGTTAAATCGCAAGCGTTTAAAGTAAACTAAGGGAGCAAATAATGACTTTCCAAGAACAAATTAAACAAGGGATCCCAAGCGTTTTACCAGAGCCTAAAGCTTATCCAAGCGATGCTAACCGCGCTCCAAAACGTAAAGACATTTTATCAGCAGACGAAAAGCAATTGGCTATTCGTAATGCGTTGCGTTATTTCCCGAAAGAGTGGCACCAAGAGCTAGCCACTGAATTTGCACAAGAGCTAAAGCAATTTGGTCGCATTTACATGTATCGCTTTAAGCCTAACTATGACCTTAAAGCACGTTCAATTAGCGATTACCCAGCAAAATGTGAACAAGCTGCCGCAATTATGCTTATGATCGACAATAACCTCGATCCTGCGGTTGCACAGCATCCAGAAGAGCTGATCACTTATGGTGGTAACGGTGCAGTATTCCAAAACTGGGCTCAGTACTTATTAACCATGAAGTACTTAAGTGAGATGGAAGAAGACCAAACGTTACACATGTATTCAGGTCATCCGATGGGGTTATTCCCGTCTTCGGTTGAAGCACCGCGTGTTGTTGTTACCAACGGTATGATGATCCCGAACTATTCAAAACCTGATGATTGGGAAAAATTCAATGCACTGGGTGTAACGCAATATGGTCAAATGACCGCAGGTTCATTCATGTACATTGGCCCGCAAGGTATCGTTCACGGTACAACTATTACGGTAATGAATGCGTTCCGTAAAGTACTTGAAAAAGGCGAATCACCAAAAGGTAAGATTTTCTTAACTGCTGGTTTAGGCGGCATGAGTGGCGCACAACCAAAAGCGGGTAATATTGCAAACTGTATTACAGTGTGTGCAGAGGTAAACCCGAAAGCGGCTACAAAACGTCACCAACAAGGTTGGGTTGATGAGCTAATTGATAACATGCCTGAACTTGTTGAACGCGTACGCAGCGCGCAACAAAACGAAGAAGTGGTTTCAATTGCGTTCATTGGTAATATCGTTGATGTATGGGAAAGCTTCTTAGCTGAAGATATTTTTGTTCACTTAGGGTCAGACCAAACATCACTGCATAACCCGTGGTCAGGCGGTTATTACCCAGTAGATATCAGCTACGAAGAATCAAACCGTTTAATTCGCGAAGAGCCAGAAGTATTCAAAGAAAAAGTACAAGCGACGCTTAAACGCCATGCTGATGCTATAAACAAACACACAGCAAAAGGCACATATTTCTTCGATTACGGTAATGCATTCTTGCTTGAAGCATCTCGTGCTGGTGGCGATGTGATGGCTGAAAACGGTATTGATTTTAAATACCCGTCGTATGTACAAGATATCCTTGGTCCAATGTGTTTTGACTATGGTTTTGGTCCATTCCGTTGGGTATGTACCTCAGGTAAGCCAGAAGATTTAGATAAAACCGATGCCATTGCTGCACAAGTTCTTGAAAAAATTATGGCTGAGTCTCCAGAAGAAATTCAGCAGCAAATGCAAGACAACATCACCTGGATTAAAGACGCGAAGCAAAACAAACTGGTTGTCGGCTCGCAAGCGCGTATCTTGTATGCGGATGCACAAGGCCGCGCAGATATTGCCAAAGCTTTTAACGATGCAATAAATCGTGGAGAAATTGGTCCTGTAGTTCTTGGCCGCGACCACCATGACGTAAGTGGTACTGATTCACCATTCCGTGAAACATCAAACATTTATGATGGTAGCCGCTTCACAGCCGACATGGCCATTCATAACGTGATTGGTGATGGTTTCCGTGGTGCAACATGGGTATCAATCCATAATGGTGGCGGTGTAGGTTGGGGTGAAGTGATCAACGGTGGCTTTGGTATGCTACTTGATGGCTCTGAAGCCGCTGAACGTCGTTTAAAATCAATGTTACTGTTTGATGTAAATAACGGTATTGCACGTCGTAGTTGGGCGCGTAACGAAGAAGCCAACTTTGCGATTAAGCGTGAAATGGCACGTACACCAAAACTGAAGGTGACGTTATCGAATAACGTTGATGACGAGATTTTATCGAACTTAGATTTTTAAGTTGTGTCAATTCAAAAAGGCCATGTTGCACGCGTAACATGGCCTTTTTTATTTTTAAACTGAACGTGTTGTATCTTTCTTGTATGGAAACAGAAGCGTAATTATTGATGGAAAAATAAAGCCTTTTAAATATGAAAATACAGAAACGTCAGTGGGCGAGTTTGAAAAGTATGTAATGTATTGGGTAATAACTAAAATGAGTATACTAACCCACATACTGAACAAGGCGCATTTCTTCTTTAAAATAACTAAAAACAAAGAGATAACAATAACTACGCGCACCAAAGATTGAAAGTGAGTAAGTAATGAATAATCTATCGGGGGATTTAAAAAATATAAGCTTGAAATTTTTGTTAAGTGGTAAGCTATTAACACTATTCCTAGAGAAAAAATAATGCTCATTCTAATTTTGATAGGTATGTTATTGATTGAGTTTACTCTTTTTTTACTCATAATTTATTATTTCATTAGATTTTATATTAGTAATATAGGGTTGGTGATTAAAGGTTGCTAAATTAATAAGCTTGTTAAACCTGATAATGCAACCAAGAAAAAAAGTGATGTTGAGGGAAACCAAAAAGGATTAATTTTTGCTTTGAGAGCAACGAGAAAGCTCAATATAGAAAAAGAGAAATTTAAGATACAAAGAAATACGATTAGCTCAATTTTGTCTGGGAAAAGTGCTACATATGCATAAGCTCCACCCATAATAAGTGTATACAGTGTCGTAATATGCCAACAGTAATAATTTAGCCATTTTGATGCTACAGGTAGGGTTTTATCAGCTAATAATGGAGCGGCAACTCTTGGTCCACCAATAAATGTATGAACATAAAACGTGATTACGCTCAAAATAGTTGCTTGCCATAAAAAATAAGCTTGCATAGATTTCTCCATTTTTATAGTTATGCAGTTTTTAATAGTTCCACTTTATAAAATCTTTTAGGCAAACCAAGGTAAAATACCAATTATGGTAAGGACTATCCAGCCGGGATGTTTTCCTTTAGTACCAATTAGCACTAATACAGCGCCACACAGCATGGTAATAGAAACAATATTAATTAAAACCTCTGTGATAGATGAATTTGAGGTTGACAATGAAAGCCATATTAAAATACTTGCCATCCCAAACCCAAAAATAGAAACGAGATGCCATGAGGCCCATAAAATTCTAACCTGTCGCGCTTTTAGTAAGTCACCACCATGACTTGGGATTAGTTCGTTATCTCTTAGTTTTTGGAAAATAAGAATCTCACCTAAAAAAGAATCGCGAATTCAAGTCCGAAGTGCACCACTCGCTAAATTAGGCTGCTTTGCGTAATTCATCGAATATTACCGCTGGTTGCCTAAACCCTAGACATTTTCTCGGCCTCGCATTGAGCGCCTTTTCTATGTGCGCAATTTGCTTA
>NZ_JACDWU010000172.1:0-2160 GCF_016464045.1 Pseudoalteromonas sp. bablab_jr011
GATGGGTACTTTGTGTGTTCTGTAGGGAATGCAAGCGCAGAGACTATACGAAAATATATCCAAGAGCAGGGGTGACACCTATTCATCCCCGCGACATCACTTTGTTCTGATCACGGGGTTTTCTCGGTGAGTTTAGATAAAAAGTAATTTTTTAAAAATATTAGGCTTTTTTTGCCTCTATATGTTGCGTATACCTGTACATTATTAAGCATATATATGGAGGCTGTTATGTTTACAAACCTGAATAAATACTCAAAACATCAAAACTCAAAGTGGTTTATCATTGTCATTTTACTTTGCTCTATTTTATCAATAGTTTATTTGCAAATACGTCATCCCGCTGACAACTCTAGTGTAGAGTCAACTTTTGACTACTCAACTATTATCGATCACTTTAGTGACAAGCTTAACCAAGGTACATTTCTGTTCTCTGAACCGGTTACTTGGAACGGCCGATTTATTCCTGTTGAGAGTTATGCTGGAATAAACCTTAAAAGTTTAAGCAGCGAGCATGCTGATGGTTTAGTTTTATATTGGCTTCATCGTATAAAGTTTGCCTCTACTGAAGAGACTGGTGTCATAAAAGACAGTTTTGAGTCTCTAAAATCATTACATTATGACATCAACGAAGCTAATGTAGAATTCTTAGATTGTAGCCTGACTGAAAAATGTGATTATAAAAAACTTATAAATAACTTCAGCAACTCAGCTTGGGTACCTTTTTGGGCAATGAAGGCAGATATTGAGTATGTTAAGAGCAAAAGTGATGAACTAGATGAGCTTAACATTTCTGCTGTTAGTGACTTAGAGTTTTTCGAGCTTCGTAACAATGCCGATCATGTTGAAATCATACCACCAGCACTTGCTGACTACTTAATAACCATACCTTTTTATCTGAATTGCGAAACCAACAATCAAAAGCTTTTGATGTACTTATACGAGGTCAAAACTAGGTTTCCCCAGCTAAGCACGATAGTTGATGAGTTCATGACTATGGCTTCAGCTAACCAGTGCGAGTTAGTGTAGGAGAGGAATAAAGATTCATACTAAAAGCTACTATCAAGTCCAAATCAAGCTACAACTGAATATTAAAGTATCATACTCTTGTAACTCTCTTCTGGACAAAAACACGTTAGAGTATTTAATCAGTAACGCCCGCATAACGGGCAAATATACGTAGGCTAAACTACCGAGCAACGCGAGGGGAGCCTACGTGTATTTGTCCCTAGCGAGCAAAGCGAGTGTTAATGCGTTTGTTATGTGACGGCCTAATAAAACTACGGAACATATACCATGCCAAACTCATATTTGTAGCCTGAAACTATGGGATAAATTCGACCTTTCAGAACGAGATCACTAACGCCTTCTTCTACAGTACATAAATCGATGATTAAATCCCAATAATCACCTTGCCATTGATAGCATGAACGTTCCCAACATTCAGTAGATAACGCCTTTAGACAACAACCATATTCAAGAACATTTTCTCTATTAAACTCGGCCAAATCACTAGATTGAAGAGTGATGTATTCCGAGACATTGTGGAGTTCGAAATTATCTTTGGTTAATTGAATAACCACTTTGCAAATGGAGTCTTTCCATACTTCCGGTATTGAATGTTCCTTTTCCAAATCTTTTAAAGGCAAATGCATTCTTCGTCATCCTTGAGTCACATAACATTTTAGTATTTATGCGACACGCAGTTTGTGTTGCATAATCGCTTGTTGGACTGAGCCGCTACCTGCTCGGTGTGTCAGAGTTGGTGTTGTTTATGCTATGGGAATTTGCTTTTTCTGGCCTAAGCGATATCAAGCCAACGTTACTGGCGAGCCTATCGCATCTAAGCTATCCCTGCTTTACTCAGCGTTTATTATGCTTCCATTACACCTAAATTTGCCTTAAGAAGCAATTATATTTTTACGCACACAGAGGTCGTTAGCCTGAGCAATTAAGCAGGTTAACTCATTGATTTTAAGCAGCAAGCAAGGCTGCTAACTCGTTCGCACTATTTCATTTGTTGGCGTATCTGAATTCATCACACCAATAAATCGTAAAATACCCACCTTGCATGACTGACAAAACCAATGCGGTACCAATGATTCTGTTTCTGGCTTTGCCTGCACTAGTTTGCATTTGTGTGTTGATTGAGCCTTTATTAAC
>NZ_JACDWU010000173.1:0-2638 GCF_016464045.1 Pseudoalteromonas sp. bablab_jr011
ATATTACCGCGGTTAACGAGGGCTTGATTATAGTGAGACCAGTTTGTGATTTTGCTCATTGTTGTTGCACGGGCTAGTAGGATATAGATGATCTGATCACAGGCTGGCAAGATAGTTCAAACTTTTAGGAAACAACGCCACCACCCCAGGAAAATATTACCAATATTGCAGGTATACCAAGCCATTTAGTTCCAAATTTAGCTCAGCCAAAAAGTCTCTCCTGCCAAAAGGTTTTCCTTAGCTTTGATAATTCTACGGTCTACAATCTTGCTCTATCTGATGATGCACTGAACTCAGAGCTAGATAGACTAATCAAGGAACTATTAGAGCTATTGCACCGTGGAACAACTTTTTCTGATACAGATATTAAATTATATAAAACAGCATTATGTTCACTAGTTGATCAGAATTTAATGCTAAGGCACCAGCACATTAGAGATAAGAAAGATCATCATATTCCTTACTTGCAGCGAACTAAACCGAGTATTTCTTTTAAGGTTATTGTACAAAAGCTAAAAAGCACTTATAGAGACCAAGATGATTCATATTGGAATTTAGTGTGTCGTGAAAACTTTGAAAAGGCTTATAAAGAACAAATTGAAGACACTGACATGTTGTTAGCAAACTCAGCTATTGATGATAAAACATACCAATATTATACGGTAAGGTTAGAGTCTGTTCGCCAAAATGTAATTCAACAATATTTTCCTAATGACTGTGCGGGTTTTTTGAGACGCATATACCCTCATGTTTCTAAAGGCACGTCGGAACATCAGTATTATTCTGAAATATCAGAGCCAAAGAAAATTAAAAGTGTTTTTTTTAACTTTATTAAAAAAGTTGAAAAACCATCTGGCAAATTAACACTAAAATGTAAAAATAAGGTTTTTGAGTATCAGCCCAGTTGTATTAGTTTCAATGAAGCTGATCCTGAAAGTAAGTATATTGAGGTTGAAAGAACAAAAAAAGGGTTAGCCGATAACCAAGGTAATCAATCAAATATTTTTACTAATGTCGATTATATCGTCGTTAATTCAACAGATGAAAATGATGAAATTTTAGCCGGAATAGAGAAAATAACTGAAGTTGAAAGCTATGAGAAAGAGAGCTTAAGTATAAAAGAATCAGATAAAATTACTCAACAAAAAGAAATCAGTTTTATAGATAGTAGAAAAGCATTAGGAGAAATAAATGGATAATCTAATAGAGCAGATTTTTATAGAGTCTCAACTTTCCTTAGTAAAAGTAAAATATATTGAAAAGGATCATGATTTTTCATCATTAGTCTATATTGGTAAAAAATTACAAGGTGATTACTTTGTTTATCTTCATTTACCAGAAAGAGTTTTGGCTCATGTTACGAATGATATTCAAATAAAATTACTCTCTTTAATTAAAAATCATGCTAATAAATTTGAGCAACTAACAGATGAAACCGTAGAGATCTCATCTTCATTTGATAAAAATGCTACATTGATAATTTTTACTACACATAAAGCTAGTACAAAGAACGATGCAATAAAAAAAGCTATTTCGATTGAAGAGGATCCATACTTTTTCAAGAAACAAGTTTTATTATTACCTGTTGAAGAACTTCCGATAATTCAAAGTTCTTATGATAGTAATAAAAGAAATTATATTGCTTTTATTCAAAGCCTAATCTCTGATACAGAAAGGTTTTATGAATTTACAAAAGCTAACCCATCAAAGTTTTCTGAAAGAGAAATTGAATACTTATTTGTAGCAAAACTTTATGAAAAAATTCCTTTTTTGTCATTAATAGTTACTCCTTCTAACCAGGTAGTATTACAACAAAAAATAGATAATAAGTTAACCGAAAAACAGTTAAGAGAATGTGAGAAACTGCTAGAACTCGATATAAATGATCTTGAAAGCTGGCTTGCCGAACTTGTTAAGGAAGATGAAACAAATGATTAAGCTAGGAAGGATGCGAATTGAGAACTTTAAATCTTTCAAAGAACCAGTTGAGTTTGATTTCACTGGTAATGATCTAGTTCTTTTTGATGGTCCAAATGGTTTTGGGAAGACAACAATATTTGATGCTATTGAGTTGTGTTTTACGGGGAAAATATCTCGAGTTAAGCATACTGACTCAAAGAATAAAGAAGATCATATTCTTAAGGGAGATAATACTAAGCCAACGACTGTTCAGTTAGAGCTTTTAAGTGGTACAAGTACCCTACTTGTGATCGGTATTCATATTCCCGCCAATATTTCAGGCGAAGCGGGTAGGGTAGCAAAATATCAAAATACTATTGAGCGTTTTGAGGCTAAGGTTTGGCAGGATGGATCTGTCTTTCGTGAGTTAAGTAAAAATAAGCTGGATGAAAGCAAATTAAATAATTTATTAGAGAATGAAAAACTAGATAAAACATTTACTTTGTTTAATTACATCCAACAAGAAGAAACGTGTCACTTCTTAAAACTTGATGAAAGTAAACGCCACCAAGAAATAAGTTATCTATTTGGTACGATAGAGGCGTTGTTTCCTAAAAGTTTGAACTATCTTGCCAGCCTGTGATCAGATCATCTATATCCTACTAGCCCGTGCAACAACAATGAGCAAAATCACAAACTGGTCTCACTATAATCAAGCCCTCGTTAACCGCGGTAATAT
>NZ_JACDWU010000174.1:0-47873 GCF_016464045.1 Pseudoalteromonas sp. bablab_jr011
ACGATAGGCTATTTCAGTTTTGACTTGTTCAATGAGTGTATTCATGACTTACCTCCAAGTTATGGGATAACCCCAAGGTAAGTGTGGCTCAAATTATAAGAATAGGATCTCCGCGTAGCGGCTTAGTTCAACAATTTAATATCGACCCAATGGGTCGTTTCTCTACCAATGGTTGGGTCGTTTATCTGATTGAACCAGTTTTATCATACATCTTAAGCCATTTCCAAATAATAACATTTAGAAAAATCATCTTTTGACAAAAAGTAGAAAACGACTCATTTGCTTGTTTTCTTGACTATGGGGGCAAAGTAGCCAAACTGTATATACGTACAGTATTAATTTTTATTGGAATAGTTATGAGAACACGCTCGCTATTTTTAAACTCAATCATAGATTACATGTTAGCCAAACAATATTCTTTACGGTCGGTTGACACTTACCTGAAATGGATTGCTGGCTTTATTAATTATCACGACAAGCGGCACCCCTCATCTATGGGGGATAATGAGGTCGAAAAATATTTAGACTATTTGGTTTTGAAGAAAAATGTATCACCTAAAACCCAAGCGACGGCTTTAAATGCGCTGGCATTTTTATATAAACACATCATAAAACAAGAGTTATCGCCCGACCTTGTCTTTGTGCGTAGTAAAAAACAGCAAAAACTTCCGATTGTTATGACACCTGATGAAGTAAAATTGTTGATATCATTTTTAGATAAACGCTATTACTTAATCGCTGGGTTAATGTATGGTAGCGGTTTACGCGTGATGGAGGCTGTCCAATTACGTGTTCAAGATATTGATTTTGATTATAAAAGCATTCGGATATGGAATGGTAAAGGTAATAAACATCGCATAGTGACTTTAGCCACTGAGTTAATTCCTTTATTAAGAAGTCAGATTATGCAGGCCAATGATTATCTGCTGCTTGATATAAAGAACGAGCAATTCGCGGGAGTTTGGATGCCTAATGCCCTTGCTCGTAAATATCCATCCGCAAATAAATCTCTGGCATGGCAATATTTGTTTCCCTCTTATAAATTAAGTGCAGATCCACAAACAGGTGAAATTAGACGACATCATTTTTATCTCACAGGGGTGCGCAAAGCGATTAAAAAAGCTGCGTTAAAAGCACAACTGACTAAACCAATTACACCTCATACGCTAAGACACTCGTTCGCAGCGCATTTACTACAAAGTGGAGCAGATATTCGTACTGTGCAAAGCCAACTCGGTCACTCAGACGTTAAAACAACACAAATATATACCCATGTTTTACAACAAGGTGCTAATGGAGTGGTAAGCCCATTGAGTAAGCTACTCTAATGAAGCAATTTTCAGCTATTAGTTCTTGCTCATTAAATAGACCTGAAGTTATGACTTAATTTAGTGGTAGTTAACGTCTGCTATTGGGAAATGTGGCTTTAATAAATAGAAAGCGTTAGCTTCCGCTTTTCGCTCAGAGCCGCCCTTAGAGCAATTACGTTAACCCATAATGGGGCTGAAGCGAGTTGCGGCTTATGGTCAGGTTTTGGCACAGGCTTGTCCTTTGACTCCAACTCCATTTTATCCAAAAATGTGTTGTTACAAAGAACTCAAAACATGTAAAAAAAGCGCCTAGGGCGCTTTTTTAATATCAACTAGCTTAATTTAGTGTGGGTTGCACATCTAGCCCATAACCAAACATAACTGCGATTACCAGTACTATTGATGCGGCAGCCATTAGTTTGATAAGCAGTGGTAAACAGAATCTAAACCAATGGCCGTAGGGTACGCCAGCCATACCTAAAATACCCATAAGTACGGCATTGGTAGGAATGATCATATTTGAGAACCCATCACCAAATTGGTAAGCAAGTACTGCAACTTGACGTGGCACACCGACTAAATCTCCTAGTGGTGCCATTAGTGGCATCGTGACATAAGCTTGACCAGAACCTGATGGAATAAATGTATTTAATACAGTTTGAATCACTAACATGCCAATCGCTGATATTTCGGCAGATACATAAGACAACGGTAACGACATGCCATGCACTAAACTATGCAGAATCTGACCATCCTCTAAAATCAGCGCAATACCCCTTGCAACACCAATCAAAATTGCGGTTGTTACTAGGTCTGACACCCCCTCAATAAATTTATTGGCCGCTTCATCAGCAGATAACTTGCCTAAAATGGCTACAACGACACCCCATGCGATAAAAACACCACCTAGCTCATATAAATACCATCCTTTTGATGCGATACCCCATACTGCAATTGCAAGGGTAATAATAAAGCTACCTAAAATAAGTTTATGGCGAAGAGCAAGTGTTGGATAACTTGCAGCCGTTTGATTTTCAAGCGGGCAAGGTACACCTATCATCATCGACTTAGACGGATCATTGGCCACCATTTTGGTGTATTTCCAAACATGATGAAAACCGATAAGAACAAATGGAATGAAGATGGCTAAACGTAACCATAGGCCAGAGTAAACAGGAATACCTGCAATTTGTTGTGCTATTAATACGGTGAAGGGGTTAAATGCCGATACACCATACCCAATACCATAGCCTGCGACTATCATACCGACTGCGGTCATCGCATCGAGGCGCATTGCTTTACAAAGCGCAACTAAAATAATAACAAACGGGATGTACTCACCTGCAGTACCAATACTGCTCGATGCAAGTGCAAAGCAAAATACCACCATAAATATTAAACGCTGTGGTTTTTCACCGTGGCGCTCAAGTAAGCGACCGATTAGTGCATCAACAGTACCTGTTGCGCGCGCTATGGCTAATACACCCCCGACGATTAATACAAAGAAAATTACATCTTGTGCCGCTGCAAAAGCGCGAGGAATTGCTTGTAATAAATCCCAAGGAGTTAAATAGTGACGTTCTGATACTGTTTGATAAGTACCCGCCACGACCATTTCTCGGCCTGAGTCACTGAGTGTTGTGCTGAAGAAACCCTGTGGTACGAGCCATGTTGCGATTAAAGCAATGACCATCATACTGAGTAGTAAAATTAGCGTGTGGGGAACTTTAAAATGCAAACCCATTTATTCTCCATAATATTTTTATAGGTAAAATTCTTGAAATAATACCATGGCTTAGACAAAAAAGGTGACCGAAAAGTAAGCGTATTGTGAACTAATGTAATATGTGAAGCGCATAAAGACAGGGAAAGAGGCAGGCCACAATACAGTGGCCTGAATAAAACTTATTTACCTAAGCCAAACGGGTCATCAATGCTGTGTGCCGGTTCTGTAAACCAACATGGGCCCGATTCTGTCATGTAAAAGTGATCTTCTAATCGAATACCAAATTCGTCAGGAACAACAATCATTGGCTCGTTACTAAAGCACATACCCTTAGCAAGTTTAGTTGTATTACCCCCAACTAAATAAGGCCATTCATGAATATCTAAACCAATGCCATGACCTGTTCTGTGAGGACATCCTGGTGTTTGATAGTCTGGGCCCATACCATTAGCTGCGAGATATTGCCGTGCAGCATCATCAACCGAGCCGCAACTAGCACCAATTTTAGCGGCGTTGAATGCAGCTAATTGTGCATTTTTTTCATGTTGCCAGAACTCACGTTGGCGTACAGTTGCATCTCCAAAGACATAAGTACGTGTAATATCAGATAAGTAATCATGTACTTTACAACCTGTATCAATCAACACCACATCCCCTTTTTTAAGGGTTTGTGGGTTCTTTACACCATGCGGGAAAGACGACGCTACACCAAATAATACAATGCAGAAATAGTTTCCTGGTGCGCCTACTTTTTGGTGTGCTTTTTTAATAAAGGCTTCGACTTCGGTGGTTGTTATCCCTTCGTAGAGCATACTTGCAGTGGCTTTATGAACTTCAAGAGTCATATCCATAGCACGTTGCATAAGAGCAAGCTCATTCGCTGATTTATGCATACGGCAATGCGCTGTAACACATTGGGCATTTATGATGTTGTAATGGCTGTTGGCTTTATTTATCCCATCATAAATAAAGAATTGCGCGCTTTCATCTATACCAATCGTAGCATTTTTATCGATACCCATTTCACACAGTACATCAACACACAATTGATACGGGTTTTCATGTTCTTGCCAGCCGCGTATTGGACCGTCAATCACCATAAAATCATTTAAACTACCAATTTCAAAATAAGGGGCGATGTATTCAACATTGCCTTTCGCAGGTAAAATAGCGCCAACTAAACGTTCACTTGCATACCAACGCATTCCAGTAAAATAAGCAAGGTTGGTTCCTGCATTCAGATAAATTGCGTCTATATTATTGGCTTGCATATAGGCTTGCGCTGCGCTGATACGGGCTAAAAATTCATTACTTTGTATCGGGGTTAAATCTGTTGTCATATCTGATAAAGAAGCCAGAGCTTGCTCTGGTGACTGAATACCGATGCCATATGTTGTCATTGTTTACTCCTTGGTTTTTTCACATTGTGACCTGAGTGCGTAACTGGATGCAAATTCACTGCGACTAATCGCATCTAATTCGTTTTTAAATCGAATGCTGCTAGCATGCGCAAAAAATAAGGAGTGATGATGCAAGCAAACTACCTACAAAGACAAGCTGAATTTAAAGCCCGACTCGAACAGCAAGGCTATAGCGCCATGTTAGTTCTTGGTCATGAAAATATTCGTTACTTAAGTGGTTTTAGTGGCAATGCCGCCTACGCATTGATCACAAAGAACGACTGTATACTGATAACCGATTATCGCTACCATCAGCGTGCTATTGCAGAGACTTCGGGGTTTGATGTGGTGTGCCGTGACCGTGATACTGAAAGTCTTGGTGACTGCATCAACCGTCATTTAGCTGCTAAAAGTCATGTTGCTTTTGATGCAAGTTATATCACAGTTGCAGTATGGCAAGATGTAGAAAAAGCGCTAAGTAATCACACGTTAGCCCCGGTTACTGGTCTTATAGAACAGCAAAGACGTGTTAAAGATGCTTGGGAAGTTGAGCAGATTAAAGCGGCTGCAGCAATCGCGGATCAGGCTTTGGCAGAGACTTTACCTTACTTCAAAGAAGGGGTTACTGAGCGTGATTTAGCCTTAGAACTTGAATACCGAATGCAGAAGCTAGGATCCGAAGGCATGTCTTTTGCCACTATTATGCTATTTGCTGAACGAACAGCGCTGCCGCATGGTAATCCGTCTTCACAGGTGTTAAAACACGGCGACTTTATCACCCTTGATTTTGGGGCTGTGGTGAACGGATACCGCTCCGATATGACACGAAGCTATATACTAGGTGAGGCATCAGATAAACAAATATCGATTTACAAAGCTGTCGAAGAGGCGCAACAAGCATCACTTGCGCTTGTTAAGCCCGGTATCAACTGTTTGGCGTTAAATGCGGCATCACAGCAAGTATTAGATGATGCAGGATATGGAGAGTATGCAGGTAAAGGACTCGGGCATGGGCTAGGGCTTTTCTTACATGAAGTGCCTTTTATTAATACCTTGACTGATTACACCCTTGAGGTTGGTAATGTGATAACCATAGAACCTGGCATCTATATACCAGGTTATGGTGGGGTGCGTTTAGAAGACGATATCGTCGTTACTGACACAGGATACGAAGTATTAACGCACGCACCTAAGCCATTTATTATCTAAGCCACTATTTTTTAGCGTACGCTAAGCGGGCAAGTCGTTCAGTCGTGTGATAACTGTCGAGCCCGCTTACTGCGACGGTCTCTAACGATTCGATATCGACAAACCCATCGTTGTCTATACTGTGTTTATCAAGGTGAATAGCAGTAATTTCACCAATAATGAGTTCGGTGCCATTGATTTCAAGGTGGTGGTGCTCTTTTAACTCAACGCCATATTTAAGCCGGCTGTCTTTCACGTAAGGGGCTTTGAAGTCAGCGAGATATTCTGCTTCTAAACCCGTCGCAATAAACTCAGATTCCGCTTTATCATAGCGTGCAGATGTTTGGTGTGCCTGTTGATAAATTGTTTTATTAACGTGGTTAATCGTATAAAACCCCGTCTCTAAAATGTTTTCTAATGTATGTCTAGGCACAGAATGTGGACGGATTATCATGCCTACCAACGGCGGGTGTGCGCCTAAATGAAACACTGAGCTGACAATGGCTAAATTTGTATGCCCTTGATTATCTTGTGTGCCAATTAAATTAGCACTTTTGAACCCCGATAAACTATTAATGAAATGGGCTCGGTATCGACTGTCTAAATTTTCAATGGTGTTTTTTGAAAAGTACATAATTTTCCTTGTTACCAATCAATGGTTTTTCCCTGCCAATCAATGTAAGCAGGATTATCTAACTGAGATAAAAAATGAGTATCTGCAACAAACTTATAAAGCTGCTTAGCAACAAATTCTGGTGTAAAAAGCTTATCTGCTGGGACATTGGCTTGAAAAGGTTTAGATAAAGGTGTGTCTGTTGTGCCAGGATGAAACAGCACACAGTGGTTATGTTGAAAACGACGTTTGATCTCAATCGCAGCCGATTTAAATAGCATGTTAAGTGCAGCCTTTGAGGCACGATAACTGTACCAGCCACCCATTTTATTATCAGAAATGCTGCCGACACGGGCACTCAGTGCACAGATAACACTCGGTGTTTTACGGTTAAGCAAAGGTACAAAAGCATTAACGCAAGCAATCGGTAATAAAGCATTCGTTTTCATACTGTCGATGAAGTGTGCCTGCGATATGTCTGATAATTTACGCTCTGGAGCATGATCCGAATTATGCAGCATGCCATTGAATATCATTAGTTGCGACAACGGGGTGTCGTAGCGTGCAAGCTCAGTTGCCACAGCGGCTAAACTGGCATCACTGTAATCAGTGATAAAGTGCTGATGGCGCACATTATGTTGAGTTGTGCTATTAAAACTATTGTCAAAATCACTTCTGCTCAGAGTCACAATGATGGCATCGGTTAATTCATTGTGTAGCTCATTAAAGTAGGCTTTTGCGATATCACTGCTTGCGCCAGATAAAATAATTAGTTGCATTTTTAGCTCGATTCTAAATTTTTTAAAAAATATTTTTTCTCGTTCAACATAAAAAAATCGCTTAAGAATGGGCCGTTTTTTATTCTTAAACTAAAAACGAAAGAAATAATTCAACATCTAAAAGCTTTACCAACTGTTTTTTGAACACGCCTTTATTTACACGGATTTTGCCTAAAATATTGGTAAGTCCATTTTACCAATTGAATGGATAAAATATGGTTTGTTAAGGCTAAGCTGCATAATTATTACGCTTTTATGTTTATATATTGGTTATTCTTTTTTACGAACATGTTAGAAAATTCGATCTATTAAATTGACGCTGACAATGATATTAATAGAAAGGATCAGTATTTTGTAGGCGTTTTGCTTAGCAAAATACTGTGCAGTAAGTACTTTCAACTTAGTAAAAGAAAGGAGTATGAGAATGAGTGAACAATACGCTGCACTTCGCGGTAATGTTAGCATGCTTGGACAAATGTTGGGTCAAACGATTAAAGATGCACAAGGACAAGCCATTTTAGATAAAGTAGAAGAAATTCGCGCTTTATCTAAATCGTCACGTAGTGGTAATGAAGCCGACAGACAGGCCCTTATTGATGTACTACACGCTCTCACAGACGAAGAACTATTACCGGTTGCACGCTCATTTAATCATTTTTTGAACCTTGCTAATGTTGCCGAACAATTTCACACTGTGTCACGCTTTAATGATGTTGGCTTTTGCCAACTTAATCCTCTCACTCAAACATTAAAAGCGTTAGCAACTGCGGCAAATCAAGGCCACATTGATATTAATCATTTAGCCGAAACTCTCTCAAAACTCCACATTAATTTAGTGCTCACCGCGCACCCTACAGAGGTGACGCGTCGTACTATGATTAACAAACACGTTGAGTTAAGTGATTGCTTAGCGTCATTAGAGCGCAAAGACAATCTACCTACAGAGCGTGCAGAACTTCTTAACCGTATAGAGCAGCTAATAAGCCAAGCATGGCATACGGATGATATTCGACGTTCACGCCCGACCCCTATTGATGAAGCAAAATGGGGCTTTGCCGTGATCGAAAACAGTCTATGGCATGCTGTGCCACGTTTTCTGCGTGAATTTACTGATGAGGTTAAATCTGAACTCGATTTAAGCTTACCAATTGATTACAGCCCGATAGAGTTTACATCGTGGATGGGCGGCGACCGTGACGGAAATCCATTTGTCACCGCTGAAGTGACGCAACAAGTGCTTGACCACGGTCGTTGGATGGCTCTCGATTTATATTCTCGTGATATTGAAACCCTGAGTAACGAACTATCAATGTCAGATGCAAGTGATGAGCTCATTGCGCTGGCAGGTCAAGAATTCGAACCATACCGTGCGGTGCTGAAAAACTTAAAAAATCAGATTGCTGAAACAGTTACGCACCTTGGTGCAAAAATTAAGCGTAAACGTACAGATTCTGAGGATTTAATTACCGACATAGCACAAATAAAACATCCCATTGAAGTGTGTTATCGCTCGTTAATTAAAACCAACATGCGAGTGGTTGCAGACGGTTTATTACTTGATGTGTTACGACGCATAAATAGCTTTGGTTTACGCCTAGCTAAGCTAGATGTACGTCAAGATTCGTCGCGCCACAGTGATGTGTTTTCTGAGTTAACACGCTATTTGGGCTTGGGCGATTATCACCAATGGCAAGAGGACGATAAGCAAGCTTTCTTACTTGCTGAGTTAAATTCGCGCAGACCGCTTATTCCTAAGCATTGGAAACCGAGTCCCGATGTACAAGAAGTACTAGATACCTTTGATGTTATTGCTGCACAAGATGCACACACATTCGGTTTATATATCATTTCTATGGCACGCACTGCGTCTGATGTATTAGCTGTGCAATTGCTTCTAAAAGAAAGTGGTTGTAAGTTTAAATTACCCGTGGCTCCTTTATTTGAAACGTTGGATGACTTAAATGCGGGTAAAGATGTTATCGAGTGCCTACTTGATAACACTTGGTATCGTGGTCATATACAAAACCAACAAAATGTCATGATTGGCTATTCAGATTCTGCGAAAGATGCGGGCATGATGGCTGCTGGCTGGGCGCAGTACGAAGCCATGGATAAACTTGTTCAACTTGCTGAGCAACGTGGCATTGAGTTGGTATTGTTCCATGGACGAGGTGGCACCGTGGGACGCGGAGGCGCTCCTGCGGCGCAAGCACTGCGTTCTCAACCGCCGGGTTCATTAAAAGGGGGATTGCGTGTTACTGAACAAGGCGAGATGATCCGCTTTAAGTTTGGTCTGCCTGCCGTTGCGCTACAAAGTCTTAATATTTATGCTGGTGCAGTGCTTGAAAGTAATTTGTTACCGCCTCCTGAGCCTAAGAGTGAATGGCGTGATGTGATGCAGCTTATTAGCGCCGAGTCATGTGAGCATTACCGCGATGTGGTTCGTCATGATGAAAACTTTGTTCCCTATTTTAGAATGGCGACGCCAGAGCAAGAGCTTTCAAAATTGCCATTGGGTTCACGCCCTGCGAAACGAAACCCACATGGCGGGGTAGAAAGTTTGCGTGCAATCCCATGGATTTTTGCATGGAGCCAAAACCGCCTAATGTTACCGGCTTGGCTTGGCGCATTAAGAGGTTTACAAGCTGCACTAGATAAGTACGGTATTGAAACCTTGCATGAAATGAGTTTGCAATGGCCATTTTTCCGTGCGCGTTTAGAAATGCTAGAAATGGTATTTAGTAAGGCGGATAGCTGGTTAAGCGCACACTATGATGATGCGTTAGTGACAGATCAATATAAACCGCTCGGTGTGAAGTTACGCCAAGAACTTAATGAAGCAATTGAATTGGTTCAATCATTGAGTCCACAAAAAAGTTTACTTGCTGATCAACCGTGGATCAAAGAGTCTATTGCTTTGCGTAACCCGTACACCGATCCACTCAACTTGTTACAAGTTGAATTACTACGTCGCTCGCGTGAAGCAGATGCTAGTTCAGCGGGTGATATTGATAATGCACTCATGATCACCATGACAGGGATTGCTGCGGGTATGCGTAATACCGGTTAATCACTCTTCATCTACTAATCGTACGTCGATTGGTAAGGTAATTATAAACCGTGCGCCGTGATCAGATGACTCGGCGCATATTTTGCCTTTTAAGTTATACTGCACTGCGTTAAAAACAACATTTAAACCCAGCCCCAAATGCTGGCTACCCATATTGGATGTGTAAAAGGGGGTGAAAATTTCTTTAAGAATTCCGTCTTCAATTCCTACACCGTTATCTTGATAGATAATATCAACACACTGCGCATTCTGCTTAATTACAATGTCTACTTTGCCTTCATCACGGTCAATAAACCCATGTTCGCAGGAGTTAATCACCAGTGTTTTTAAAACATCACCTAAAATAGAGGGGTAAGACATAATCGTGACATCATCACCACTCACTTCGTAATAAATATGTTTTCCTAGATAGATACTCAGCGGTTCTAATCGGTCGTGCATATACTCAAGAAGCACAATATTTGACATCGGTTTATCAAGATTAATAGAGACATTGAGCGATTTAAATTCTTCAACAATGCTGGCGAGTCGATTAACACTACTGATCACCAACTCTTTTGCACTGCTGGTATCATTTATAAACTCGTGGAAATGCTTGCTGGTTAAATTCCGGTTTTCAAACTTATCAGATAAGCCCGTTAAGTATTTATCTATTAGCGAGCTGGCTGTCACAATGGTGCCTATCGGGGTATTTAATTGATGCGCCATGCCTGAGACTAATGACGTAAGCGACGCTATTTTTTCGATTTCTATAAGATGGCTTTGTGTATCGTGGAGGCGTTTGAGCGTGGCTGCGAGTTTATGTTTTTGTCTGTTAATACTTCGTATGGCTATAAATGAGCCGATAATAATCAAGAATAGACACATCGAGATGGCAATTGTTAAATCTTGGAATGCTTTTGCTTTGGTTGCTTTTATTTGCTCTGTTTTGGTTAGTTCAGAAATTCTCACTTCTTTTGCAGCTAAATCAGCTTCGGCTAAGGCTTTGGTTAAATTAACACTTGCCTGACGTTTCAAAGCGACCGTTTGTATGTCGTTGTACTGTTTATAAGCTATCAGTGCATTTTGATAATTGCCTTGTTTTTCATAGAGACTTGCCGTGAATTTTGCGACTTCTAGCTGTGTTTCAAAATGCGTATATTTATCAGAATCGAGATCGATTGATGTGATCAAACTAATTGCGTGTTCAATTTTACCTTGTGCTTCATATGTCGCTGTAAGCGCTAAAATAGCACTCATGTATTCACTGCTTACATCATGCTCTTTTATTAAATCAACGGCGTTTAATAACACGTTTTCAGAGGCTTCTAAGTCACCTAGCAGTCGAAGAATTTTGCCTTTCAGGACTAAACTTATACTCTGGTGTGTGATGTAGTCATGCTTTTCTTGCAAAATGAGTAGCCCATCTAAAACTGCCATCGCTTCATCGTATTTTTTAAGCCCAACCAGTGCGGTCGCAATATTCATTGATGCAAACGATTCGTTGAGTGTTTGATTATTTGTTTGTGCGTAGAGTTTGTAATTTTCGAATGTGGTTAATGCTTCTTTAAAGCGTTCTAATTCTAAGTAGATAAGCGCTATATTGTTTTCGACTTGATAAACAAGAAGTTGATTTCGTTGTCTCGCAAAGGGAATTGCATCGTTATAGTAGTTGAGGGCTTCTTCGTAAAGGCCAAGTCGTGAATAGATTCCACCAGAAAGGTTGTAATACCCATACATTAAACTCTTTTCACTCAGTCGAGAGACCATGCTTTTGTATTCTACCACTGACTGCATCGCATCTTCGAACTGATTGTTTTCAAATAAAAACCAGGTTTTGTAGTTGGTAATCATAACTCTTTGTTCGAGTGAAAAGTCATCTGTTTCGAGTAAAGAGTTGACTAAATTGAGCCCTTCGGTTGGGGAGTGTGCGTAGCTTTCCCTGATTGTATTGCGTATTTGTTCAAACTCATCTGCTGTTTTAACGTTAGCTTGACCCGCAACGGGGAAGCTAAACACCAGCAGACTAAACAAAAATGTAATGAGTACTCTGGCCATGCATGAACTCAATAGATAAAAAATAAAGTATTAATACCAGAATAGTTCATACGTTCGATTTCGTTCAGGTACAAACTGTATATTTTATTAGTAATGTGAATTATCAGAAAAAACGTATTGTTGGTTAGGAAAAATTACAGGTATCTAACAAGTAAACACAACGTGAAGTATCGCTACAGATATTTAATTATTATCTAGCACTAAATTATTATTTACTTGTCTGGTCTGACCTATTTTATTGCTAGGTGTTGACTCAGTTGTAGATATCAATAAAATAGCGCGGCTTTCTCATTCAGCCTAGATTAAGCCCATTTAAAAATTACCCACAGACTTTTAGAGTAACTTTATGACCAATGTGTCTACTTGCATCACATATGATGCATCGACGTCGCTTGTAATGATGACGTTAAGAGGGATGGCAAGTGCACAGGATGTGATAAATTTTTACCAAATAGCCCATCAATACTCTTTATTGTATGGATCAGATAAAATTTTGGTCGATGTATCCGAGTTAACCCATAACTTTGAGCCTGCAGACTTATTTACCATTATGCCCGTTGTTGCAAACACTTTAAAGCGAGCTGTAATCGCAATTGTGGTCAGTTTTGATGGGTTTATGCATGACCTGTTTGTGCAAAAGGCCAAGCGTTATAACGTGCATGCAGAAAATTTCGAATGTTTTCAAACAGCAAAAAATTGGCTTATAGAACAGTAATCTCAAAATGTGACATACACACCCGGTTTTAATTTAAAGCTGCGACTAATTAGCCTATTAAATCGGGACATAATTGAGCTTTGCACGCCTTAGAGTCTAGTAATTACGGGCATAACCTTTTACACTGTATAGCCAATTAATAATTATAATTTGTTATGACAGCAAGTAGTAAAGAACTGAGCCAAGAAGCGCTAAATTTAGCGTCATTTAGTTTTTCTTTAGAGCAAAAAACAGCGCTTTTTACTCAGTTAAAGCAGCAGCGCGGTATTCTATTTCAGCGCGATATTATTGCTCTGTGTAATGAGCATAAACTCACAGAAACACAGTTACTTAAAGCGTGTGTACCCGTTGCGAGTTTATTTTCTGTTGCGCCTATATCGCAATTTTATGTCGGTGCAATTGCACTGGGTATTAATCAGCAAGGCGAAACTCAGTTCTATTTTGGTGCGAATGTTGAGTTTACCCATCAAGCATTAAGTTTAGTTGTTCATGCAGAGCAGTCAGCGATAAATAATGCCTGGCTAAATGGGGCAAAATCAGTCATTAAAATTGCAATTAGTGATGCGCCGTGTGGTTATTGCCGCCAGTTCATGAATGAGCTAGATACAGCCGATTCGCTTGAGATACTCCTACCAGAAAAGCACTTTAGTTTGCATGACTTACTGCCTAATGCGTTTGGTCCTAAAGACTTAGGTAATGAAATAAGTCTTATGTCGCAGTCAGCGACTACGCATCAATTTTCAGGTATTAGTAACGCGTGTGATGCAACACTCATTAAAACAGCATTAAATGCCTACGTGCCTTATACGGGGAATTTTAGCGCCGTTAAAATTAGTACGTATCACGATGGTGATTTTTATGGCAGTTACGCAGAAAATGCGGCATATAGCCCCAGTTTGTCACCTTTACAAAGTGCGTTGAGCCAGTTTTACCTTAGCGGATTAAGTTTTGACGATCAGACGGTTAAGTCAATCACTTTACTTGAGACAGAAGACGCGAAAAATCAATTAGAGGTGGCGAAAGCAGTGCTGGCAAGCTTTGAAAACCCACCAGCATTTGAATACATTACAGCGGCTTTAATTAAGTAACAGTTTGGCCGCTTCTATGACGACGGCGACCGACTTTTTCTCGATCTCGCCGTGGTCTACATTAGGGATTTCTTGCTTAGTTCTATTTACTAATACGCCAGCTACACAGGCTGCTCTGAGGCCTAAAGCAGCACACATAGTAAAGAGTGTTGCCGATTCCATTTCATAATTCATGACACCAAGTTTTTGCCACTCTTCACAACTACCTTGCAAAGCACGTGGTACATAACCTGAATAAGTATCGTAGCGTTCTTGTCCAGGATAAAATGTATCACTCGATGCCGTAATACCAATATGATAATTGATGGCTAAGTTATCGCAGGCATTAACCATTGCTTGTGTGGCAAAAAAATCAGAAACCGCAGGGTAACTTAACGGGGCAAAGTGTTGGCTTGCTCCATCTAAACGCACAGACGCTTGGCTAATTAAAATGTCACCTTCGTTAATATGTGGTTGAATGGCTCCGGTTGTCCCAATGCGTAAAAAAGTATCAACACCCAGTTGTGCTAATTCTTCTACAGCGATTGATGTCGAAGGTCCACCAATGCCAGTCGAACATACCACAACGCTGTGGCCATTTAGTTCACCACGATAAACATGAAATTCACGGGTTTTTGCTAAGCATTCAGGGTTATCAAGAAAGGTTGAAATACGCGCTGAGCGGTCAGGATCGCCAGGAACGATTGCCAAAGTGGCACCTTTTAAGTCGTCACGTGAGAGTCCTAAGTGAAATACCTTTTCCATTTTTGAACCTTATTTTTATCTAAAGCGTAATACTTAAATCATCTGCTTGTAAAGTACAGGACAGATGTCCTATTTAAGGTGAAGGTTGCAAGAATCGAACAGATAACCTAAACCTAAAGATGTAATGATAAAAGAGGATATATTATGCCTGCGTCATCTTCTATGAGTAAACATCAACAATTTGCCCGCTGCTTAGAAAGTTCACACGTATCAGCCTCGGCGCCTTTTCACTGGTTGTCTTTGGCGTTTAAAGATATCGCTAATGCACCCATATTAAGTTTAGTTTATGGTTTAGTGTTCACCCTAATACCCGCTACGATTATGTACTTTGTGTATCAATTTGATACCCATCTAGTGATTTTACCGGCTGTTGTTGCCTTTGCATTAATTGGTCCTGCATTTGCAGCTGGCCTATATGATGTTGCTTGGGAGCTTGAAAAAGGGCATAAACCAACTTTATTTCATAGCTTAAAATCAATGTTTAGAAATCCTGCCGGTGAATGGGGATTTGCTTTTTTACTTATGGTGATAATGATTGTGTGGATGCGATTAGCTGCACTTATCCATGCCTTATATCCAAACGTTGTAAACCCTAGCTTTGAGCAATTATCGGCATTTTTAACCTTAGGCACGATTGTCGGTGGTATTTTACTTGTTACTGTGTTTGCCATTTCGGCCTTTACGCCGCAAATTATGATGGAGCGTCGTGTGGACTTAATGACAGCGGTCATCTCGTCTATTAACGCCGTTAAAACAAACGCGGCAGCAATGATTGTGTGGGCAGGGCTAATACTGTGTTTGGTATTTGTCGGGTTCATCACTGGCACGGCTGGTTTTATTGTCATTATGCCTTTACTTAGCTATGCAAGCTGGCATGCGTATATTGCGGTGATCAAGACTAAGAAACCGCGAGGTTACGAATAATGAGTATTCACTCTGCATGAATATAAATCTAGTGCAGTAATCTCACCGATTGCTGCACTATTTGACTTTAACTTAACGCATGTTATACCTGCCTCATTAGATTGTTTATTTAATTCATAAGCAAATTCAACTTTTCTGTTTGAGAAAATAAATCTATTAAATTCAATGAGTTGTTTTTTCTAATTTTCATACGCTGTTTAATACTAGGCTTATCTAGTTTTGAACTTTGTGCTAAATGCATAAATTTTTGTTAGCGCATGATTATGCAGATAATTATCAGCGGAGTAGATATGAGTAACACACAAAAAGCATTCCACGAAAAATTAAGTCACTGCCTCTGTCCACCAGGAGACGGTGTTTTTACGGTTAATACAGCTAAAGAGCGTAAAGATGCACTTCGTACCAAGCTTTATGGTCAAACAGAAAATGTTGATGTGCTGTGGAAAGAATCACTCGAGACATTAGCAGACTCTGAGCATAAAGCCGTTATTTTAGGGATTAGTTCAGATTGTGGCGGTGGTATTTTACGTGGGGCCAATTGGGGACCGCTATTTTTACGTTCGACATTAATTGATCAACAGCCTCAAGCACGTGCTTTTGATTTAGGTGATGTGCGTGTTATTCCACATTTATTGCATGATAAATATTTGAACGATGCAACGATTAGTAACTGTCAAAAAGCGTTGTATGCTGACGAAAATAGTGAATATCATGTTTCACCACTTTCTATTACAGAAGATGTATGTGATGGCTTTTATGCACACTACCCAGAAAAAGGGATTTTTGGAATAGGGGGCGACCATTCAATTAGTTACCCGTTAACCAAAGCGTATTTAAAAGCAAAACGCGATGCAGGTAAACGCACTGCTATTATTCATTTTGATGCGCACACCGACCTATTAGTTGAACGATTAGGGATTGATTTGTGTTTTGGCTCGTGGTGCACACATATTCTTGAGTATTTACCCGCTCCGCGTAATTTGATCCAATTTGGTATTCGTTCAAGTGGCAAACCAAAAGCGCATTGGGAATCAACATTCGGTGTGAAACAGCATTGGGCGCATGAAATAATCGAACGCGGCGCAAAAGCGGTTGCAGATGAGGTTATTGCACAACTTAAAGCAGACAATATTGATGAGCTATACGTGAGCTTCGATATAGACGCGCTTGATGAAAGTTTCGCTTCGGCTACCGGTACGCCAGAAGCGGGGGGATTAACTCCTCAGCATGCACTGGATATTTTGGTGGCGTTAGCCGATGAGTTTCCGATCACAGGGGCTGACATGATGGAAATTGCCCCCTTTACGGACAGTTCGTTGATTGGTCAAACAAGTTCAGAAACAACGTTGAGAGAGGGTGCAAAAATCTCAGCATTTTTAATCGGTGCAATGAATAAATAATACGTTAATAATGCAAGGGCCTGTGTATTAGGCCCTTGTTCTGGTCACAATTGTTAATTCTATTTCAATAATGGCTACATCAGGCTATATTGATAGTTAATAATCATATTGTGGTGTTGTTGCTGTATGCGCAATTTACTAATTTTGTCTTTGTTGCTTTTAATATTTCCTTGTTTTGCAGCAATTACAGTAGTGACTGAAAACTTACCAAATTTTCACTATCAAAATGAAAAAGGCGAACTTGTTGGTACTGTCGTTGATAAAGTAAAGGCAGCATTAACGCGCAGCGGCGTTAACTACACACTATCGGTTAATCCTTGGTCTGTTTCATATAATGCAGCACTGCGTGACAGTAACACCTGTATCTTTTCTATGGCGAGGCTTCCAGTCAG
This sequence comes from Pseudoalteromonas sp. bablab_jr011, assembly GCF_016464045.1. Taxonomy (NCBI): domain Bacteria; kingdom Pseudomonadati; phylum Pseudomonadota; class Gammaproteobacteria; order Alteromonadales; family Pseudoalteromonadaceae; genus Pseudoalteromonas; species Pseudoalteromonas sp. bablab_jr011. The sequence continues at coordinate 17,387 of NZ_JACDWU010000174.1, forward strand.
AGAAGCGCATTTTAAATGGATTTCCAAGCTGTCTAACTTTACCGTCTCGTTTTATAGCTTCAAGCCTGAGCATATAAATATTGCAAATCTGGGTGATGCGAAGCGATACCGTATTGCCGTTTTAAAAGACAATTACAGTCATATTTATTTAGCAGAACATGGTTTTAATGAAAAAAACCAACTCATCTTATTAAATAGTTTTGACAACATATACGATATATTAAAAAGCCGTCGTAATAGTATCGATTTAGTGGTGCTCAGCGATGAACAATTTAACTTCGCGCTCCAGCAAGACCCCTCACTCTCGTCATTAAAACCTGTTTATGAAATCCCAGTGGGAAGCCAAGAATTGTATTTTGCTTGCAATAAAAATATCAACAATTCAACCTTGGAAAAATTAACCAACGCCTTTGCATTTGACGATAAAAAATAGCACTTGTTGATTGCATTAAAGTCGCTATAATCAGCTGCTTTTTGACCATTCTTGCAAAAGTGTAACGTCTAAAAAGTACTGTGTATTCAAAAGATTGAATGCGATTCTATATTTAGGAGCTGCAATGAGTGATTTACTCATTATTATGTTATTAATTTTGATTAGTGCGTTATTTGCGATGAGTGAGATAGCCATCGCTGCATCACGCAAGATCAAATTGCGCGTTATGGTTGATGAAGGTAGTAAAAAAGCGCAGGCGGTTTTAACACTGCAAGAGCAACCAGGTGCTTTTTTTGCGATGATTCAAATTGCGCTGAACGCTATAGCGATTTTAGGCGGGATAGTGGGTGAGCAAGCCTTATCACCTTACATTGAACAAATTTTGGTCATGGTCTACCAAGGGCCGTTGCTTAGTCAGATAAGCTTTTTAATCTCGTTTTTTTGTATTACGTCGCTCTTTATCTTATTTGCAGACTTGCTACCAAAACGTTTGGCGATGATCATGCCGGAAGTGGTCGCAGTGAATGTTGTTTCAATCATGCGCTGGGTAACTTTTGCGCTAACACCGTTTGTGATGTTTTTTAATGGCACCACTAATTTTATTCTGCGTGCTTTTAAAGTGCCGGCAGAACGAGAAGACATTGTAACCACAGAAGACATTGTTGCCATGATGGATGCAGGTGCTGAATACGGAAGTTTACAGCAGCAAGAGTATGAGATTATTGGTAATGTATTTGACTTAGAAGCTCGCTTTTTATCGAGTGTGATGACACCGCGAGATCAAATTGTGTTTTTCGATGTGAAAGCCGCTGCGGATGATGTCGCTACAAAAATTATTGAACACCCACACAATCACTTTTTAGTGTGCGATGGCAGTTTAGATAAATTAATTGGTTCGGTCGAATCAAAAGATATTTTGCGTAAGGTACTCAAAGGCCAAAATGCTGACATAGATGAGGAACTGATCAATAAGGATATCTTTTATTTACCTGAAACCCTCAGTTTGTCAGAAGCGTTAAATACTTTTAAAACCGCCGCTGAGCCGTTTGCTGTTGTTGTTAATGAATACGCATTAATGGTTGGCATCGTCACGGTAAAAGATCTTATGAAAGGCTTTATGGGAGACTTAATATCTCACCAAGGTGAGGAGCTTATCATCAAGCGTGATGCAAATTCGTGGCTGGTGGACGGACTTACGCCAGTGGTTGAGCTGGCAAAAGTACTTGAGCTTGAAGATTTTCCTGATCAATCTCATTTTGAAACTGTTGCGGGTTTTTTAATTTACACAATGAAACGTTTGCCTAAGCGCGCTGAGTTTATTCATTATGGCGGCTATAAATTTGAAGTTGTGGATGTTGAAGGGGTGAAAGTAGAGCAGTTACTTGTTTCTCGATTATCATCCAGTGAAGGCGCATAAGCGCCTTTTCCTTTCATTTAAAGTGGCATTAATTGTCTGTATACTGAGGGAGTTTATTATAATTTAAGACTTTTTATGTGCCTTATTAAAAATGTTTATGGTGCCTTTCGTGCTGCACTGCTTGTTTTTTTCTTACTATTATCTTTTTTTAGTTTTGCAGTAAAACCTACTAACCAAACTCTTGTTATGGTCGGGGGCGAGCTGGCTATGTGTTCAAGTGCAAATAGTCAACACTGTACAAGTGAAGAGGCAATTTCAGGTAAGCAATCAAGGTTGTTCAAAATTACCCGTGAAGCAATCAAAACCGTTAATCAATCATGGCCGACTAATAATAAAGCGAATAAAAAAGCGGTTAATACCTTATTAAATACACTTGTAGACACTCATTCTAAATCAATGCGTAAAACGCAGTTACTGTGGGCATGGCGTGATATCAATAATGAGCTATTAAGTGTTTTACATGTCAGCGAATTCAACTATGTGTTAGATATGCTAGAGATTGCCGTCGTCGATCAGCAGCAAAATAGAGTAAAAGAACGTGTGTTTCCTGCTTATAATGTGGAGTCATCAAGCACTGATATCCTTGACTTTGTTGCTGCGAGTATAAAAGTAAACAGCCAAACCCCGAAGGTTTTGGTGATCACCGCATCTAGCCGCGATCCTTATGCGAGTGCTGATTATTATGAGTCATTACTTAATCATAAAGGTATTCAAGCAGAGTGGTTACCTTTAACGCCCGCGTCAGCGTATGCCCTTGTTAATAATAAGTGTAATGAACTCAATACATTGCGCCAAACCGAAATGCACTTATTTAATCGAGAAAAGGTGTATAGAGATAGAACCGACACCGAACTGGCCTTTTGCCAGCAAGGTATTAATGCATTACATAAGCAGTTAAACACGGCCACCGCGGTGATATTTAACGATGGCGATCAAGCACTTGCTCAGCAGGTATTATTTACTCGTTCTGGCGAGGCTTATCCGTGGTTTACAAAACTTCAATCACGCCCTGTTATCATGGGGGTGGGCAGTGGCAGTATCTCACAAAACGGTGGAGTTTCTGCACAAGGGAAAAAATCGGTGATGGTTTTGCAAGGTGACAGTCTGTCTGCTCTTAGGCAAGGTGGTACGAACTATGACTGCATTGGTTGTGAAATGAAAGAAGCGAGTGACGTTTTAGTTTATTCAACTAAAAGTGGCCTTGCGACATTTGACTATGGCACCGTTGATAGCCATTTTAGTGAACGTAACAGAACAATGCGCTTGGCTAGATTACTTGCCGACACAGGACAAAAATATGGCTTTGGGATTGACGAAACAACGGCCTTAGTGTCGATTCGCGCAGCAGACACAGCCTTAATGACCGTCATAGGTAAAAATGGCGTTGTTCATATTGAGTCAGCGGGGAAGCTGAGCGGCAAACTCAGTTATTGGCCGGCAGGCGCAGTTATTGATGTCACTGACAAGGGCTTTAGTTTTGCTAAACGCAGTGTTGATAATGCCTTACCAAGTATGACAATTCCTCCGTTACCACTGCAACGATTTGGCGGTATTTTTAGTGAAGCCAAACTCCGTTCATTACTGCAAGCCATGTGTTTAACACAAGAACAACAGGCGGTTGCTCAACAAGATGAGTTTTTACTTAACTTAGATGCTACAGAGCAAACTCATTACTATCGAATTAACAAAAGTCGCTCTGGTTGCGGCGTCGAAAACCTTTCATTTAAAGTTAAAACGTTTAATTAATCACTAAAATGCACAGAAGCTTAGCCTATTTTCATGTTTAGAAAATGGGCTAAGGTCTTACTTTATAATTACAAAATTCAACATAATCAGTATGTTATTTTTTCTTACGTTTAACTAAGTCGCACAGCTATCTAGCACGTTTATTTAATTCTTCTACACATCGTTTTAAACACACTAAAGACATTCTCATTGATGTAAGTCATACGCGTAATGATTAAATTTAAGCTAACCTGTAATGAAAAGAGCTGAGTGGTTGATAATGCGATGAAAAAATTACTGTTATTAACGAGCGGGGGAGATTGTCCAGGACTCAATGGGGTGATCCGTGCCATTGTAAAAGCGGCTGCACATGATGGAAACTGGCAAGTCTATGGCAGTCGACGCGCTTACTGTGGAGTGTTAGAGACACCGCACGATATTATTCATCTTTCTGATGACGTTGTTGCTGGGATACATGTTCGTGGTGGTACTATTTTAGAGACGGTTAATAAAGGCAACCCTATTGCATTCCCGACAGACATAAAGGGTAAGCGTGTGTTGGTCGACCGATCCAATGAATTAATCAACGTAATTAGCGAACTAGGCTTTGATGCGGTTATTAATATTGGCGGTGATGGGTCCCACAGAGTGTCTCAGCATTTATATGAACGCGGGTTAAACATAATTGGTGTACCAAAAACCATTGATAATGATTTGTTTGGCACTGATTACACCATAGGTTTTCAAACTGCGGTAGACACCGCAACCGAAGCTATCGATCGGTTAATCCCGACAGCTCAAAGTCATAATCGCGTTATTATTACAGAAGTCATGGGGCGAGATGCAGGCTGGATTTGCTTACATTCGGCAATCGCAGCAGGCGCAGAAGTTGCGCTTCTTCCCGAAATTCCTTATTGCATAGAGACGATTATTAACAAGCTACAGACTCGTTTCGATAACGGGCATGGCTTCGCTAATATCGTAATTTCTGAGGGTGCAAAACCAATTGAAGGTGAAGTTGTGAGTCACCAGTCTACTGAATTTGGCTACGAAAACCCTGTATTAGGAGGCATTGCAGAGCAATTGGCAATGCGTATTAAAGCGCAACTCCCGTTAGATGTTCGTGTGACTGTTTTGGGTCATATTCAACGAGGTGGTACCCCTAATTCATTTGATAGGGTGCTTGGTGCAGAATATGGAGTATTGGCTTTTGAGCTTGTTAAACAAGGTAAATTTGGTTTAATACCGGTTCATAAAAATGGTGAAATTAAACCAATCAGTTTAAAAGAAGCAACATCACAGTATCGGGCTATTCCGCTTGAGCATGTACTTATTAAAACAGCCAGAAGTATGGGCATATGCTTAGGTGATACCTAGGAAAATGGCGTGTTCATAAGCCGTGACTTATTTCACTAAATGCTGATTCTAAAATTGTTGTTTTAGCTTTGTTCAAAATTCATCCTACAAAGCAAGGGTTTTATTTAATGTAAATTAATTTAAAGAGGGTTGATCTGTGTCAATTTTAGTTTAGAATGATCGTTCATTCTAAACTAAGGGTATAAACATGCACCGCTCTCGCATTCCATTTTTTGCAGTGTCAGCACTGGCTGCCGCTGTGCTTTTATCAGGCTGTGGCCAATCAGAACCAGCTCAAGGGCAGATGCAGGCAGCTCAGGCTGTTCCTGTGGGTGTTATTGAGATGCAAAGTAAACCGCTTACGCTAACAAAAGAGTTACCGGGTCGCGTGTCTGCATCACGTATCGCAGAAATCCGTCCACAGGTGAATGGTATTATTCAATCACGCTTATTTGTTGAAGGGGCGGAGGTTGAAAAAGGTCAGGCACTTTATCAAATTGACCCCTCTACATTTGAAGCCCAAGTTGCAACCAGTAAAGCGGCTATTACTAAAGCTGAGGCGAGTATTTCAAACGCAAAAGCGAAGTCTGAACGTTATAAAGAGCTACTCAGTATTAAAGCCGTTAGTCAACAAGACTTTGATGAAGCCGATGCTGCTTACAAAGGAGCAAAAGCCGACTTACTAACAGCACAAGCACAATTAAAAACGGCTCAAATTAATTTAAATTACAGCAAAGTTTTAGCGCCTATCAGTGGTCAAATTGGTAAATCAAATGTCACCGCAGGTGCGCTTGTCAGTGCAAACCAAGCAACTGCTTTAGCGACGATTACGCAACTTGATCCGATTTTTGTTGATTTAACACAATCAAGCAGTGAACTTACTCGTCTTAAAAAAGCGATTGCTGCAGGTGAGCTTGATAAAGATGCCGCACTGCACTCTAACGTTGAGCTAAAAATGGAAGACGGAAGTACCTATCAACACAAAGGGGTGCTTAAATTTTCAGAAGTAACCGTTGACCCAAGCACGGGGTCAGTGACCTTGCGTGCAGAATTTCCTAACCCAGAAAAGCTTTTACTCCCAGGTATGTATGTTCGCGCAGTTGTTGTTGAAGGCGTTAAAAGTGATGCAATCTTAGCACCGCAACGAGGTGTTAGCCGCAATACAAAAGGTGAGCCGACAGCGATGGTGGTGAGTAAAGATAACACTGTAGAAGCTCGCGTGCTTAAAACAGACCGCACGGTCGGTTCAAACTGGTTAGTGACTGAGGGACTAAATAACGGCGATAAGCTCATTGTGGAAGGCTTACAAAAAATTCGCCCAGGTGCACCAGTCAATCCAATGCCTGCTGAAACAACAGCAAACAGCCAGTAACGGAGAATCTACATGTCACGATTTTTTATTGATCGGCCTATTTTTGCATGGGTACTTGCCATCGTTGTGATGCTGGCAGGTATTCTTGCAATAAAAAGTTTGCCGGTTGCGCAGTATCCATCAATAGCGCCACCTGCCATTAGCATTCAAGCCAATTACCCAGGTGCGTCTGCCCGTACATTAGAAGATACGGTTACCCAGGTTATAGAACAAAAGATGAAAGGGCTTGATGGCTTGTTGTATATGTCATCAACATCGGAGTCTAATGGTTCAGCAACACTTACATTGACTTTTAGCGCTGATACAGACCCTGATATCGCCCAAGTACAAGTACAAAACAAACTGTCACTTGCAACGCCACTGTTACCTGAAGAAGTTCAGCGCCAAGGTGTGTCTGTTGCGAAATCGGCACGTAACTTCTTAATGGTTGTCGGTTTTGTTTCTGAAGACGGCAGTATGAATAATATCGACATTGGTGATTATGTTTCATCAAATGTGCTCGATATTATCTCGCGTGTTAATGGCGTAGGTGAGGTTCAGTTATTTGGTTCTCAATATGCAATGCGCATTTGGCTTGACCCATCAAAACTACAAAAATATGCATTAACACCGGCAGATATCAGTGCAGCAATTAGTGCTCAAAATGCACAAGTATCTGCGGGTCAGCTTGGGGCATTACCTGCAGTAGATGGCCAGCAATTAAATGCGACCGTAACGGCACAAAGCCGCCTTCAAACGCCAGAGCAATTTAGAGATATATTCGTTAAAACGAATCCTGATGGTTCAGTTGTGCGCCTAAGCGATGTAGCAAAGGTTGAATTAGGCGGTGAAAACTATGGTGTGGTTGCGCGTTTTAACGGTAAACCAGCATCGGGTTTAGGGGTAAAGCTAGCCAGTGGTGCAAACGCACTTGATACTGCTGATGGTGTTAAAGCGGCACTTGCTGAGCTTGAACCTTTCTTTCCTGAGGGGTTAACGACTGTTGTACCGTATGACACAACGCCTTTTGTCTCTTTATCAATCGAAAAAGTGGTTAGTACGCTAATTGAAGCCGTGGTTTTGGTGTTCTTAGTTATGTATTTATTCTTACAGAACTTTAGAGCGACACTTATTCCTACAATCGCTGTTCCGGTTGTATTACTGGGTACCTTTGCGATATTACAAGTATTTGGTTATTCAATTAATACCTTAACCATGTTCGCGATGGTGTTAGCGATAGGCTTACTTGTTGATGATGCTATCGTTGTCGTTGAAAACGTGGAACGTGTAATGACAGAAGAAAACCTGTCACCGCTTGAAGCAACACGTAAATCAATGGATGAAATTAAAGGGGCCTTGGTGGGGATTGCCATGGTGCTTTCTGCGGTATTCGTTCCTATGGCTTTCTTTGCAGGATCGACGGGCGTTATTTATCGTCAATTCTCAATTACGCTTGTAACAGCAATGAGCTTGTCGGTATTAGTGGCACTTATTCTTACACCAGCACTGTGTGCGACAATGCTAAAGCCAAGCCATGTACACAATGATAAATCACTATTTGGTCGTTTCTTTTTAGGCTTCAACCGAGGTTTCGATAAAACCAATGCGGGTGCGCAAGGGTTTGTTGCACGCATGATTAAGCACAGTAAACGTTACTTACTTTGCTATGGTTTGATTGTCGGCGGCATGGTGTATATTTTCTCGCAATTACCGTCTGCTTTCTTACCAGATGAAGACCAAGGTATATTGTTTAACCAAGTAAGCTTGCCAGCAGGCTCAACCACGGAACAAACGTTAAAAGTGGTTGAAAAAATGGAGCATCACTTCTTGGAAGATCAATCTGAAGCAGTGAAATCTATCTTTACAGTCACAGGTTTTAGCTTTGCGGGATCTGGTCAAAATGCAGCGATTGGCTTTGTTGGTTTAAAACACTGGGATGAACGTCAACGTCCTGATTTATCAGTGGGCGCTGTTGCGGGTAAAGCGATGGGATACTTCTCAACAATTAAAGAAGCGTTTGTGTTCGCATTTCCACCTCCTGCAGTTGTAGAACTTGGTACAGCAAACGGCTTTACCTTATTTTTACAAGACCGCGTAGGGCTTGGTCATGATAAGTTACTTGAAGCACGCAATATGTTTTTAGGCATGGCGGCTAAAAACCCGGTGCTTTCAGGTGTTCGCCCTAATGGCCAAGAAGATAAACCAGAACTTGAACTGGATATTGATTTAGCTAAAGCAGAAGCGCTTGGCTTAACACAAACTGACATTAACAACACGTTATCAACGGCGTGGGGTAGTCGCTATGTAAATGACTTTATTGACCGTGGTCGTGTGAAAAAAGTGTATTTGCAAGGGACTCCAGAATCACGCATGGTGCCCGAAGACCTCGATAAATGGTATGTGCGCAATGCAAACGGCGATATGGTGCCATTCACTGCATTTGCCCATTCATATTGGACTTATGGCTCACCACGCTTAGAGCGCTATAACGGCTTCTCGGCGATGGAAATTCAAGGTGCCGCTGCGCCAGGTTACAGTACAGGGCAAGCAATGGTTGAGGTTGAAAAAATAGTAAAACAGCTTCCTCCAGGTGTGGCATTTGAGTGGACCGGTATATCGTATGAAGAGCGTTTAAGTGGGGGTCAGGCACCGTTACTTTATGCATTGTCGTTGCTGGTTGTATTTTTATGTCTTGCGGCATTGTATGAAAGTTGGTCTGTGCCGGCTGCGGTGATGCTGATTGTTCCACTGGGTGTCTTTGGTGCGGGTGTAGCGTCATTTGTGTTTAATTTATCAAACGACATTTACTTGCAAGTTGGCTTATTAACAACCATAGGTTTAGCCTCTAAGAATGCAATTTTAATTGTTGAATTTGCGATTCATAAAATGGACGAAGGTATGAAGCTTGTTGATGCTGCAATTGCTGCTATTCGCTTACGTTTACGCCCAATCTTTATGACGTCAATGGCGTTCGTATGCGGTGTTTTACCGCTTGCGATAGCATCAAGTGCAGGCTCGGGAGCTCAAAATGCACTCGGTATTGCAGTGATTGGGGGCACGCTTGCTTCATCAACAATCGTGGTGTTATTCGTTCCGTTATTCTTTGTGTTAGTTCGTCGCGTATTTCCCGGCAAACAAAAAGTGAATAGTGAGGAGCAAGCATAATGAAACTTAAACTGGTCTCTATTTCAGTCGCGACCTTAGTGCTTTCGGCCTGTAATATGGCTCCTGACCTTGAACAGCGTGAATTACCTGTTGCACCACACTATGCAGATGAAACCAATGCGGGAAATATTAATGACCTGCATTGGCAAGCATTCTTTAGTAATGCGCAATTACAACAGTTAATTGAATTAACGCTCGAACATAACAAAGACATAAAAACGGCTGCACTTAATGTGCAGCAGGTGAGAGCGATGTATCAAATTGAGGATTCAAATCTGTATCCAAGTATCGATTTGAATGCATCGGGTACACGTCAACGTTTACCCGGGAGCCTAACGGGCACCGGTGAGGCAGCTATCAGTGAAAACTATTCTGCTACCGTGGGGTTAACCGCGTATGAGCTCGATCTTTGGGGAAAGGTTCGTAATCAATCTGAACAAGCTTTGCAAAATCTTTATTCTGCTGAGTATAGTTTATCCAGTGTTCGTATCAGCTTAATTTCTGAGCTGGTTAATGCATGGCTAAATTACGCAACGGATAAAGCACTGTTAGAGCTTGCTAATGACACATTAAAGTCGCAGCAAGAGTCACTTGCGCTTACGCGTAAAACATTTGCGCTTGGTGCAGCATCACAACTTACGTTATCGCAGCTAGAAAGTACGGTTGCGAGAGCGAAAGTAGATATAGCGAATTACCAGCGTTTACTTAAGCGTGATAAAAATGCGTTAGATTTTTTGGTCGGCCAATCAGTCAATGTCGATTTATTGCCTAATCAAAGTATTGATACCGTACTTAGTGTGCCCGAGGTGCCGGTTGGTTTACCGTCGGAGTTGTTAACACAACGTCCTGACATTAAAGCTGCTGAACATAATTTACGTGCTGCAAATGCAAATATTGGTGTTGCTAAAGCGGCTTTTTACCCAAGTATTAGCTTAACAGCCAATGCGGGGACGGCATCAGCAGATTTAAACAATTTATTTGATGCAGGCTCGGGCACGTGGAGCTTTGTGCCTTCTATTAATTTGCCTATCTTTAATATGGGTCGTAACCAAGCAAATTTAGAGGTGGCTGAAACGCAGCAAAAAGTGGCCTTAACGCGTTATGAGCAAACAATTCAACAGGCATTTAAAGAAGTGTCTGACGCATTAGCAGACCGTCAAGGTTATAAGCAACAATTAGCAGCGCTAAATGACCTTTACCAAAGCAATGAGCTGTCTTTTACCTTATCGGATGCACGCTTTCAAAAAGGGGCTGATAGCTATTTGCAGGTACTCGATGCGCAGCGCAATTGGTACAGTGCGGGCCAGCAGTTAATTATGGGTAAGCAAGCGTATCTTGCAAGCCAAATTAATTTGTATAAGGCCCTTGGCGGTGGTTGGAATGCACAAGGTGCTGTTCGATAAGCCAGCAATTGCATTGTTTATTCAAGGATTTACACGATCTTAGTTGTTTTGCTTTAGCGCTATGATTAAGATCATGTAAACCTTGTTTAAATTATAGTTAACTATACGGGCGAATAGTGTGGAGAAAACATGACGCAAAAAACCAAAAGACACAGCGATCCTGCGCTCGCAGAAGCTAGACGTAATCAAGTTCTTTGTGCTGCGGCAGATTGTTTTCGTCGCAAAGGTTATCATGGCGCTGGTATGGCTGAAATATCGAAAACAGCCGGTATGAGTGCAGGCCATATTTATAACTATTTTGCCAGTAAAGAAGCCATCATTGAGTCTATTGTCGAACGTGACATGGAAGAAATGTTCTCAATCTTTAGAGAGTTTGCAGACAAGCCTGGAGACCGTGTTTCGGTGTTATTGGATGGCCTTAATAGAGGAGTAGAGCGACACACTGATTTAAATCAAGGCGCCCTTGATTTAGAAATGCTCGCTGAAGCTGCACGCAACGAGAAAATTGCCAACCTTTTAAGAGAATCTGATGCTCATGCGCGTGATTCAATGCGCGAATTATTAATTGGTGAACGAGGTCCTTTACAAGGCGCTGCACTGGATGAAATAAACGCACGCATCGAAGTCATGTTTTCAGTGATGGGCGGGTTGTTATTACGCAAAATGCTTAACCCTTCATTAGATACCGAGCAGTTAATAAAAGCATTAAGGCCTACCATGCAGACCTTATTATTGCCTTTCGAATAAAGGCATTTAGCCTTTATTCTGGTTTTTAAAAACGCTCAATTGACCACTGTAAGGCAATAACAGCAATGGTTAGTGAGCCCGCGGGCATCAGCCATTTACGATACCAATCACGATTCCTTAGACTGATTAATACCGGTAAACAGATAGCAAGTATCACAAGCTGACCTAATTCAACGCCTAAATTGAACGCCAGTATGCTCATTAACTGATAATCACTTGATAAACCCAGTTCCCCTAGAACACTGGCAAAGCCCATTCCATGTAATAAACCAAATGCAAAAGTCACCCAGCCTAATCGAACGATTAATGGCCATATATTGTTTAACGCTGCAAAGAGAACAGAGAGCGCAATACCTAATTCAACCCAACGACTATTGGGTGACACTAATTCAAGGGCCGTGGCTGTCAAAGTAATGGAATGAGCAAGCGTAAATGCGGTGACTATCCAAGCTGTGCCGACGGCAATTTTTTTCTTTGATTGGATCCCTTGCCACGTATTTTTGTCTCTCACAAGTACGCAGGTTAAAAGCAACGCCACTAAAAATAAAATATGATCAACACCCATCCAAATATGCAAAATACCTTGATACACATATTCAACAAATGTTTGACCATAACTTGTTTGAGAGAAATTAAGCGTTTGTTGCTGATTATTCCGACTAAACACTCGACTTGTGTTATTGATTGCTGCGATGGCTTTGTGATTAGCATCAATCTGCATTATTGCATTGTAGCTGAGCGTCAGTGCTGATTGTTCAGGACAGTTAATTTGTAACGGAACATCGATATACGCTTGGTTAAAGTGGTTATCAAGTTTAAGTGACCCCTCAGCGCTTACCGTACAGGTGGCACCTGCTTGCTGAGCTGAAATATGATTAAATAAGTACGACGCTATTGCAGCCTGTTTTGCGCTAATTTCCTGCCAAATAATCACGTTATCTTGGTTTAAATCAAAGGGAATAGCTTGCTCTATGTCTGCAACTGCAACTTGCCACGAGCCTGATAAAGACACGGTGTCGTTGCTGTCGTTTTGTAAGTTAATGTACGCTGTACTTAGTTGGTGAGCAGACACATTAAAACTAGTAACAACGATTAAGAATGCAATTAAAATTATGTTTTTCATCGTGGTTATGTTCCTAATCGATATCGTTTGCTAATTTGAGTAACTGCTTATCGCTGTCCATTTTCGCGTGTTTCCAGTTAATATTTGCCCAATAGCGTGCTTTAGACTGATTTTCTTCAATTGTTAAATAGTACCAAGTAAGATCGCTGGCATGAAATAGATCTTGGCGTAATTCTCTTAAAATAATGCGCTCTTTTAATTTTAGTCGCCATTTATTCGATTGATTATCGACCTTATATTTTTCTGCCTGCGCAAGACGCAGCAAAATGGCATCTTCAAGGTTGGCGCTATCGTCTAATAATCCACTCAGAGTCGATAATACGGTATCTAGATTATTCATTGCCAAGTGTGCATCAGCCCATAACACCACCAAACTCACTGGTGAGTTTTTTAAATTCACAGTCGCAAGATAATCAATTGTTTGCTCAGGCTTATTTAATCTAAAAGCCATCTCGGCAAGTACATGGCGGGTATTTAGACTCATCGTCTCTTTGCGAGCGATCTTTTTTAATGCCTGAAAACGTTCTTCAAGCTTACCCATTTGACTTTGTGCATCTAAACTACATGTGGTCACAGTTTCAATACTTGCATGACCAATTAAGTTTAAGCACTCAGACTTTGCGTCGTCGAACTTACCTTGCACCATTAATATGTTTGCTGTTAATAATGCGGCATTCACATGATGAGGACTTAGCTCTTTTACTCTGGCTAAAAAGGCTAAAGCCTCGTCAAATTGATGCTCGCGTTGCAGTACACGCGCGTAATAATAAAGAATTTCGGGATCGTGGCTTGTATTGACTTGCTGTTCTAAGTAACGTTTTAGGAGCCCTTGCTTACTTTCTGTTTGGCCCGCGTATTGTGTTTGTTCAAATAACGTTGCAAGCTCTTGAAGTGTCAGGGTAGCAGCAAGAGGGGTACTTGATGTGGCAATAAAGTCGTTATCGTTTGGAATGTAAGGTTCTGCGTGAGCGAATGTGTTTACAAAAATAAACGACCAGATTAAATGTTTCATTGTTGCTCCTTATAAAAGCCATCCATGGCCAAATTTCTAAACCTTAGTTTCCAGTAACTAAATCATCAAAGTTTGCTTCAGCACCGGTGTTTAAGAACACACGACCATTGAGGCGTAATGGTTCGTCAGAAGCAGCTTGATTAAATGCAGCACGGCCAATAGCAGCAAAATCAACCTGTAATGCTTCAATGGTAATACTGACAGTGGCAGTTACTTGGCTGTTTACACCGTCACTGACAGCAAATTCGAAGCTATCAGCGCCGGTGGTCTCGGCATTAGGGGTATAGGTATAGCTGCCATCACTTTGCACAACCACACTGCCTAATGTGGGCTCTGATACAAGACTGTAAGTAAGAGCATCACCTTCAGGGTCAGAGCCCTCTAGCATGTCTTCAATAACAACCTCTGTTTGCGTTGTTACCATTGCATCAGTTGCACTGGGTGCCTTGTTAACAGGAACAGGCTTCATATCATCTTTGTCATCATTATCACTGTCATTACAGCCTGCAAGAACACCAGCCATAATCATCAGTGTGATTGTAGAGCGTTTTAAATTACGCATCGTAGCTCTCCTTATTTAGAACCAGCAATTGGAGTCGCAAGGTATGGGAAGCTCGCATCCATCATGGTTGCATCTAAAGGGGCACCATCTGTGAACGGTACATTACCTACACTCGCATCGTCTGATGTACATAAGCCTAAGTCGGTGTCAGTGCCATTTACTGGGATTGGGTAACACAAGCGGCCCATTACGACACGCAGTGCAATATCAACCACGTCATCACCTGGACGGCGACCATTAGGGAAACCTGCAAGGTCATCGCCCGCAACACCAAATGCTGATTGTTCAGTTTGCGGTGTTGCCGCAATCGCTGTATTTAGACGCAGCATTTCAGACGGTGTGACTGTGGCTAGTTGGTTTACACCTGGGAAGCCAGTTGAAAATGCAGTGACTAAATCATTACGAGGGAAATTAGTCGGCGCGAGTGTTTCAATATTTGTGCCTAAGGTACTGTTCACGGCATCTTTAAATAAGATGTTAAGCAGCTCAGGCAGTGATGGATGCGTTACATAATCAGCAAATTGACCATCGTCAGCAGGTGCAGAGGTAGAGAAGGTGTCTTTGTCTTTTAAGCCAATAACAAGTTCATTAACCAGTGGGCTACCCAAACGTGATACTTGAGTTAATGCGCCACCGTTAACCGCTGTTTTAGCAAATGACGCATTTGGATTTAAAATACGCGCTTGCGGAAGACTTGCTGTTGTCCAGCTACCAATCGTGCCATTACCTTCACCTGTCACACAGGCTTTAGGTACTTCAACAGCAATGACTGTCACATTTTTCATTGCTAGGTCGTCATTATCAGCTGATTGTGTGATGCCACCAGGAAAACCACCGCCATCACCAGCACCCGGAGCACTATCACCTTCGACAGGGACATAATTTACAAGGTCAAAAGTTTTACCTAGGTTAACAACAAATGGGTCTTTACGTTGACCTACAAACACTTTACCCATACCGTCGCAGCCTGGGATTGCCACGCTGTAAATGTACTGGTCAGCGTATTCTTTGTAAGCACTCATTGAAGAGAATGTTTTGTTACCAATGTAATCAAGCGGTTTGTAAAATTCATTACTGCTATTCATTGAATTGGTTAGCATTGTTTTAGAGCCAGTACGTTGTGGGCCTTTTACAATGCTCACTGTATATGACTCGCTAAAGTTAACCGCTGCATTATTACCGGCCGCTACACCGCCGACATTCTTTAATGGCACTGCAACCGTGCGTTGATTGCCTTCTGGGCCGACTGTTAAAGCAACACCCATGTTGTCATTAGGTAACATGCTTTTGAAATTAAAAGCAAAGGTCATATCTTCTACAGCATCGCCGTCATTATCAATATGAATGCTGTAGGTTGCATCTGGGTCCATTGCAAAATAATTTGGACCGCCGTAAGCATCTTGAAGTGGAATATAGTTTGCGATGAACGTGACATAATCGCCACGGCCTTCTTCGTAACTATTAAACGCGTAAAAGTCTGTTGAGTCTAATGTTGGGAAGCGTGTAATGTTCGGTGCTTCTCGGTGACTAGATGCCTCTGTAGGCAAGCTGAACAGGGTACTACATACTACAATAGCAATTAGAGATGGAGTTACGTTCTTCATGACTTTTTCCTTAGTTTTTAAATTAAGTCATAGTGAAATACGGGCGAAGAATTTAATTGGATGCAATAATTTGAAAATTTTTTAACAAAAATGCAAAAAGCCGTGCAATGCACGGCTTTTAGATTTAAAGAATAACCAATTCGGTGGTGTATAAGACCTCGGTTGGGGAGCCATTAGGCGATCCTCCCAAGGGTTCTAAGCTAACAGCCAGGAGTGCAATGTCATTCGCATTAAATTGGGCATTTTTAGGTAGCTCAATTCGGCCTGACTTGGGCAGTAGACCTAAGGATATGGGCGCTTCTTGCCCTTTTAAAATCATCCATAACTCATAATCTTTGTCTGTGCGTGGTATAAGTGCTGTCGATGCTTTAATTGCAAGGCTGTCGTCTTGGACATCAATAAACCAAAGTGCAGATTCGGCTTGATTCTTAAAAAGTGCAATTTGTTGCGCTTGCGATGTAACCGACTCATGAGGCTGCCAAATAATAAGCGCAAGGACAATACTCGCAGCGGTGGCAATAAGCGACCATGCTTGTAGTATCGTTGAGCGTGGCTTTTTGGTTTTTAATTGCAAAGGCACAACGTTGGGGTCGATACGACTGGCAATTTTTTCCCATACGGCTTCATCGGGTGGCACAGACTCAATTGAACTTGCTAAGTTATTGAGATGTTGCTCCCACATCCATGTTGCTTCTCTTGCACGGGTAGAGGTTAACATTAAACGAGCAAAACGGTCGCGAGCGGGGCCTCTTAATGTCCCAAGAACATACTCGGCTGCTAACATATCAATAAGTGTTTGGTTTTCATAATTCATAACGTTAGGCACCTTTGTAGTTGTTGTAACCCACGTCTGATCCAGCTTTTAACTGTGCCAAGAGGGGATGCAATGTGATCAACAAGCTCGTGATGAGTCAACCCTTTATAATAAGCCAAGTGAATTACTTGTCTTTGCTGTGGATCAAGTTGTTCGATACAGTCGACCAACTTTGAATCATCTTCGTAAGCAACTTGAATAGACGTTAAATCTTCTTGTTCTTGCTCATCAGTTAAGCTCTGTTCTTTACGCACTTTGTGGTGGCGTAATAAATCGAGGCAACGGTATCTGACTATGCTTATCATCCATGACATAACTGCCCCTTTTGATACTTGATAGTCACTGGCATTGTGCCAAATTTTTACAAAGGCATCTTGCAATACTTCTTCAGCCTGAGCCCGATTACCCAGCATTTTTAAGCTAATGGCAAATAACTTAGCGCTAGTTGATTTGTACAAACTTGCGAAGGCATTTTTGTCACCTTTCGCTGTTGCACTCAGTAACGCTAATAGTTGATCGTTGTCCATAAAGTTCCTGTTTTTCTTGTTGTATAGAAGTAACGGTTTACTCACCGGTTTAGATGCACGAAACATTATTTTTAGAAAAAAGGATGTGAAATCAATGTTAACCCACCTCTTTTCTATTAATTAGGTTAGCAGGGATGTGCTTATTGGCAAATTTATAGGTTTCAAGTTATTCATAATGTGTAAGTTATTCATATGTTATTGAAAAAATGTCCTAAACTTATTTATATATAAATAGTAAATCTGCTAAGTTATTGATTTAAGGTATATCAAAAGGCGTGGTGTACTTTAAACTCTGGAGTGAAACTTGCTATGTATAAATAATTACAATAACAAGGAGTGATTATGTGGGCAGCATCAACCTATTTAGTTTTAGCCGTAGCGTTTATTATTGCTGCGTTGCGTGTAGATACGGTGTACTTTGCGCTATTTTTTTATTGGACAGCGCTTTCATTATTATTAGTGAGCGCGGCTTATTTTTTTGATATCGCGCGAATATTCCGTAAACGTGAAAATGGCATTATTCCCATGTATATACGGTGGGCGTTTATTCCATTTTTACTTGGCGCACAACTTTATAACGCGTGGTCTAGAAAACACGATAAAGTGCCGCCACTTCAACAAATAAACGAGCATTTGTTTTTGGCTTGTCGATTATTTCCATCTGACATAGACAGTATGAAAGAAATGGGGATCACAGCCGTTTTAGATGTAACCTGTGAGTTTGATGGCTTAGAATGGTCGTCTACTCAAGAAAATATCCGTTATCTAAATATTCCAGTACTTGATCACAGCGTGCCAACCCGCGCACAATTAAATCAAGCCATTAATTGGATACATCATCAGATTAAAGAAGACAGACGTGTTGTAGTGCATTGTGCATTAGGACGCGGTCGTTCCGTATTTGTTATGGCTGCTTATTTATTGAGTCAAAACAAAGATGCAGATGTGCACACGATACTTGAGCAAATTAAAGAAACACGTGAGACTGCAAATCTTAATAAACGTCAATTACGTCATTTAATAAGACGTCATAAAGCCGGTGATTTATTAATTAAAAATAAAGCTGTACTTATTGCTAACCCTGTATCGGGCACGAAATTATGGGAATCTAAAAATAAACAAATTACCGCCCGATTATCACAGTACTACGATTTAACAGTACACACGACAACGGCCGAAATTAGTGGCATTGATTTAGCAAAAGAGGCCATTAAATCACAGCCCGATGTAATCATTGCATGTGGGGGAGATGGCACTGTGACAGAGGTTGCAAGTGTGTTGGTTGATACCCCCTGTAAATTAGGGATCATTCCATTAGGTACAGCAAATGCGTTAGCGCATGTTTTAATGGGCATTCGGTCAAAAATAATTCCTGTCGAACAAGCCTGTGAGCTCATTATTGAAGGGCAGGCGAGTCGTATTGATACTGCACTGTGTAATGGCGAACGTATGCTATTGCTTGTAGGGATAGGTTTTGAGCAAAAGATGATAGAAAAAGCGCATCGTGATGCAAAAAATGAATCGGGGCAATTGGCCTATTTACAAGGTTTTTGGCACGCGCTCGGCGAGCATGAAGCTCAAGATTACACCGTAAAACTTGATAACAATGAACCGCAGTCAATTCATACCACAAGCCTGATTATCGCCAACGCAGCACCGTTCACCACCCTGCTAGCGCAATCAGCAGGGCAGCCTGATCATAAAGATGGGTTACTAGATGTTAATTGGCTTACCCCAAGTGCAGACTCGAAAGCCAGTACCTTGAGTATTGCTGAGTTGGTTTTTTCAAGCATTACTCAGACAAGTTTTGCAATTAACAGCCATCACACAAATGCTAAGCGTGTCTGTGTTACGGCAGAAAATGAATTAAGCTATGTAATTGATGGCGAGGTGAAAACAGCTGAGGAAATCGTTGTAGAAATATCACCGAAATCGCTTTCGGTGATAATGGCAGAAGAATAATTATTTTTTAATGCTTTTCCACTGGAAAGTTGCCATATCGTCCTCTTGGGTATTGAAAAACGTATCGACATAAAGTTGCTCTACTTTTTCACGTGCCCAAGGCGTTTTACGTAAAAATTTTAAACTTGATTTTACACTGGGATCATTTTGAAAGCAGCGAATATCGACATGCGCAGCGAGGCCTTCCCAGCCAAATTTTTCTTGTAGCTTAGTGACGATATCGGCAAGTTTTACGCCATGCAAAGGATTATTAGGTTGATTATCCATACTAAATCTTAGGTTACTTATTACCGCGCAATAGTAACCTATCTCGTCACTAGATGCTAATTGACACGAATTGTTTTCGCCTGCTTAGGGTAAATAATATCGCCGTTTTCATTCAATCGATACCACATGAGATCACTATTAGACAGATGGTCTGTTTTTGTAGCGCATATAAGCATGCTGTTCGCTACAGCAATAATCGCACCCTCGGTATAGCGTTTATTTTCATACCAGCATACCTTTGCGTTGGTTAATGCACTGTCACCATCTAGCACCACTAACGGAGTGTCTTTCGCTGTTGCTATATGAGAAAACACTAAAAAAAATAATAAAAAGATTGAGATACGTGTAAGCAAATTTCACCCCGCAGTAGCAGTTTTTAATATCTTCACTAAGCTTAAGTCTATATGCTATAAAAACACAATGATGGAAATAATAAAAAGGTGAACATATGCAATTTGATAAAAATATGATTGACGAATTAACACTCCTCGCTAAATTCCCGCGAAATTCAAAAATGCAAGGTATTAAGATTCATTCTGATGCAGATTCTTCACTGATTGATGCAGCGAAGCGCTTATACGATAAAGGAATTACTGATAGCAGCGATGGAGGCTACCTAACCGATTTAGGTCTTGATTTAATAGAACATGTTACATTGATCCACTCGGCTTTAAAATAGCCACAACTGCTTAGATAAGCCTAAATCCGCCCACATTTAGCCAGTTTATTATTAGTTTTTTGCTAATAGTTAACTGGCAAATTCACTAAACCATACTATCATTCAGTTTTCATTCATTTAAATTCATTTTATTTAAATAAAGGGACTCGTGATGAAAACGAATAAACTCAAACTTGCACTTCTAAGCAGTACAATTACTTTATTATTAGCTGGCTGTGGTTCGGACAATGATGAAAATGAACCTGAAGTCGTCGACACTCCCCCCGTCATTCAACTTGATAGCACTGCGAGTGTAAAAGAGGGTGAAAGCACAGAATTATCAGCAACGGTTACCGATGATAACGCGAGTATTAGCTACAACTGGGTACAAGATTCAGGCCCGAATATTACGCTAACGGGAGCAGACACAAACTCTATCAGCTTTATTGCGCCAGCACTTGATAACGACACAGAAGCTATGTTTACGCTTACGGCTACAGACTCAGCAGGCCAAGCTACATCAAAATCAATTACGGTGAGTTTGTTGAATAATGTTGCCCCTAAGGTCTCTGCAGACTTTGGCTCTGCACAAGAAAAGTCGATGGCGACACTCTCAGTAAATGCGACTGATGACGATGGCAGTATTAGCAGTTATAACTGGAAGCAAACAGCAGGGCCCACAGTTACGTTGAGCAGTGCGACTGAACAACAAGTGTCATTTACTTTACCAAGTGTTGCCGAAGATACCGAGCTTAAATTCAAAGTAACAGTTACAGATGATTCAGGCGATAGTACTGAATTAGAACAAAGTTTCACTATAGCGAGTATCGATAACACGTATACCTTAGCGGGTTCAATTACGGGTGATAAGTTTAGTAATGCGACCGTTAATGCAACTTTACTCGGTACTAATTACACACAAATGAGTGATGCTAACGGTGATTTTACGTTTACGTTTACTGTTGACGATGATGAAACGAATCTGTTTAGTCGTATTAATGCTATATCTGCGACTAATTCGAGTCTTGAATACAGTGCATTTGTTTCCGATTTAACTGCCAATGCCCAAGTACAAGCAGCACCCAAAATTAAGGCTAATTTTGCCCATGGTGATGAAGGCGCTAATACGGTAAGTTTAAGCGCTGTTTCTACGGCGTTAGTTGCGCTTATTACAGCGGCAAATGAGGGGATACCACCGGCTGACCTTGAAAGCTTTTCATTGGTAGAAAAAGGGGTTGATCCAGATGTGTTGATTGAAGCTGCAGCCGTCGTGAAATATGCGACCGAAAATGAAGTGACCCTTCCAGAAGGAACGGAAAATTTAATTGATCTTATTGAAAACCCAGACGCTTATAACGAGTTTGTCGCCGCTGTTGAGCAATCAAACCCAGGCGCAATCGAAAATGAAGTTGCAAAAATAATAGCAGATCCAGAACTAACCCCACCTGTCGATGAATCATCTCTACCTGCTTACTATGTAAGAACATACCCTACAGCAAAAGGGTTCCTTTCACGTGGTGGCCAGCAATACACATTTGAAGAAAACGGTATGGGCAAATATGTTCATAGTAGTGGCGCTGTTAATTACAATTGGGCACTTACTGAAGGTGTGATCACACTTGATTTTACTAGTGGTCAGGGCATTATCGGGTTCCTTTCTGTTGATGTCGGCGTTGCAGGGCTTTCTCAGCAACAAGTTGATGATCTTTTCAATGCAGGGATTTATCAAGTTGAAGTCACCTACTCACCTCAAACAGCGACGCTTAAAAGGATTGTCGAAGGTGAGAGCATTGATAGTTATCGCTTAACAATGTCACAAACGGCTCAAATGACACCTATTTACTTGGGCGAAAATGTGATTGAAACACCTGAATTTAACGTTTCAAATGAATCAGATGTCTCAATGAGAAAGCCATATTCAGGCTCTGACCTTGCGTTTAAAGCTGAAGATATGGGAGGCACTTGGGCAATACAACATTATCAAAGTGATAGTGATGATGGGGTTGTCGGATTTGTTTTAGACCCATACGTTTTTTCTGCTGATAATACGGGTAAATTACAAGATGCAGAGACAGCACTTCAGTGGCAAATCGAAGAAGGTGTGCTTAAAGTTACTTTCCCTGATCAGCGATATCAAGAAAGCCGAATTATTGACCAGTTAAATGGTGATTTACAATTACTGAATGTTGCATACTCCGCAGAGGGCGCTGTTATCGCAACTGAAGTTATGTATGGCTTTAAGGTTGACGAAACGAGTGCAGCCGCCGTTGATGTAACAAATGAGCCCGGCAATTTCTGGCAGACTATGATAAATCAGTGGACAAAAGCAAACTGGAAAGATGGCAAGCTTGAGTTTTATTATGAAGGTAACAGCGATAATGGCTTTAATGTGTTTGGCTTTCAGTTAACAAAAACGGATAGTCGCCGTTTAAATCTAGTCAATGGCACCGAGCAAGATTATACCTTAGATGGCGTAAATGTAGGTTGGATGCAAGAATCTAGAGACGTCACGATTAACTATTTTGGTAATTTTTCATGCAGTGATGATATGTCTAAACCTTGTCGTAAACGTGAATGGGAGATATTAAAATCTCAACCCGGTGTTGCCGGTGAACGATTATACGTAAAAGAAAAAGACTATTATTTGTTAGATGAAAATGGTTGGTACAATAGCCAAGGTGCGCCTTCTTTAGTGATTGCTCCACGGATTAATATCTATGAAACAATTCCTGAAAATTATTGGATGCCAGAGACGATGAAGTCGAGTGGAGCACCTAGCTTGTTTAATACAACCAGCAGTTCAACAAACTATACGATACTTTCACCTAATAAAGATAAATCATCCGTTAACTAATCCTTGCAGCAAAAGGCCCGATTAAATCGGGCCTTTTAATTTATATTGAATCGGGTTGATTCTGCGGGGCTGCATCAATAAATGCATCAAGTGTATTACAGTGTTCATACACAGCGGCGATTTTTGGATATTTTTTCATATCAACGTTAAAACGCAGTGCATTAAATACTTGAGGCACTAAACAGACATCAGCTAGGGTTGGCTCATTCCCTACACAAAAACGATTACCCTCATCTAACATTTTTTCTATGCTGTCGAATCCGACCTCAACCCAATGCTTATACCAGGTGTTCTTAGCCTCATCATCGACACCAAGATCATTGGCTAAGTATTTTAAAACGCGTAAGTTATCAATTGGATGAATATCACAGGCTACGGCATAACAAAGGTTACGGATCTGTGCTTTTTGCCATGCATCACCCGTCAGTAAAGGGACTTCTGTATGGGTTTCTTCAAGCCATTCTAAAATAGCTAATGATTGCGCTAAAACCCCGTGCTCAGTTTCTAACGCTGGCAAAAGGCCTTGTGGGTTTTTTGCCAAATAGGCATCGCTTTGCTGTTCCGATTTTAATAGATTTACGGTTACAAGTTCATGATCAATGTTTTTTAAATTAAGGGCGATACGAACGCGGTACGCCGCAGATGAACGAAAATAGCTATAAAGTTTCATTATACGTCCTGTTTACCTGTAAAGTGTTTTTTAATAGTTCGCCAACAATCTGTGTAGTTTGCTTGGCGCTCTTTACCTTCAAGGGCATATTTTGTTGGTGAAATAACGTAACGTGATTCAAACATAAATGCGAGTGTATTTTCATAGCGTTGTGGCTGTAAATCTGCATTCGACGCTTTTTCAAATACATCAGCTTCAGGCCCATGTGGTGACATACAATTATGTAGACTTGAGCCGCCCGGTACAAAACCGTGCTCTTTGGCATCGTAAACACCTTCAATTAAGCCCATAAATTCACTCATAATATTGCGATGATAATAGGGTGGGCGAAAAGTGTTTTCTGCTACCATCCATCGTGGAGGGAAAATAGCAAAATCTATATTTGCGACACCCTCAGTACCTGAAGGTGACGTAAGGACAGTAAAGATTGATGGATCTGGGTGATCATAGCTTACGGTGTTCATGACATTGAAACGCGCTAAATCATATTTATAGGGCGCACTATTACCCGTCCATGCGACCACATCGAGTGGTGAATGACCAATATCACAACGGAACATGTTACCGTTAAATTTCGCAACTAATTCAAAGTGACCTTCGATATCTTCAAATGCAGCAACAGGGTAGTGGAAGTCACGGTCATTAGCGTAACCGTTTGCACCAACTGGACCACGCTCAGGCAATATGTACGCATGGCCATAGTTTTCACAAATATAACCCCGTGCAGTCTCCGTTAATAAATCAACTGCAAACTTAATGCCTCGTGGAATAACGGCAATTTCACCGGCACGCACTGTTAACTTGCCGCACTCAGTTCTAAGCAGTAGTTCGCCTTGTTGAGGAACAAACAACATCTCGCCATCTGCATTGTAAAAGTAACGGTTATCCATAGACTTGTTAGCGACATAAATATGAATACCAATACCTGTTTGTGCATTTGCGCTACCATTTGCCGCCATTGTGACTAGACCGTCGATAAAGTCAGTCGGTTCTGTTGGGAAATCAATCGGATCCCAACGTAGCATCGTCGGTGGTGTTGGTACTTCGGTGATTGGTGCAGTGCGAATTAAACCATTATCAATTGCTGTATAGTCGCCTTGAACAACCGAAGGACGAATGCGATAAAACCATGTTCTGCGATTATCTGCGCGCGGTGCTGTAAAAGCCGTTGTGCTAAATTGCTCAGCGTATAAATCGTAGTTTACTTTTTGTGGGCTGAACTGACCAATTGGTAATGCACCCGGCAGTGCTTCGGTTTCAAATTCATTACCAAAGCCTGTCATATATTGTAATTCGTTGTTATTCATCACTAGACTCCTGAAAGGTTTTAGGTAAGATACTCTCATGTGAGAGTAAATTCAAATAGGATAGAATTTAACTCTGTAAATATTTTTTGACAGTAAAAAAGCCATGACAAAAGAGATGAAAGCGACATTTGATTTAAACAGTTTTCTGCCCTACACACTCAACAATATTGCAACGCAAATGAGTGAACAATTTAGTGAACTATATCAAAGCCAATTTGACTTAACCGTGCCACAATGGCGCATTATTGCCAATCTAGCCCAATACGGTCAGCTAAGTGCAAAATCGTTATGTGATTTGGCACACATGGATAAGTCAACGGTATCAAGAGCGGTTAAACGCTTATTAGAAAGAGACATTATAAGCGCCCAATCTGATCCACTCGATAAAAGAGCAACCTTACTGTCATTAACACGTGATGGAAGCGATATGGTCGAAAAAATTAGTCCGGTGGCATTAGATTGGCAAGCAGAGATGCTAAAAGACATAGATGAACATGAATATGAAAACTTTATCTCAACGCTGAATAAAGTTTACGATAGCCTCAATAAAAATGTTTAATTCTGTAATCTTAGTGCTGCTACATATTGATTTAGTGAATCGATACGGATATGATAATCGATATCATTTACAATTAGAAATTTGGATGCTCTCCCTATGAAATTAGCGTTAAACACAATGAAGACTTTTGGCCTTAGCCTTGTATTAGCATCAGCATTTATTACGCAACCAGTATTGGCAAATGGCCCAATTGGCGAGCACGTTAATCACCTTAAAGCAAACTTAAAAGATTATTCTGATGATGTTGAGTGGATGATAGCAAAAGTGGATGCTTTAGTGACAGAGTATGAAAAAAATGGCGCTAAGGCTGTTAAAAGCGATGATTTAATTGAGTATTGGGAATCAGTGAAGTTTCACAGTGCCATCGAAACTAATTACGTTCCAGTTTATGCATCTATTTGGCAAAGCATTTATGGTATTAAAATGGCCATCGATGATAAAAAACCTGCAAGTGAAGTACGTCAACACCAGCAGGCACTAGATGCGGCTCTATGGCAGGGGCTAGGGGCTGTTAAATTAGCCGCTGATTTTCAACAAAAAGGCTTGTTGAAAGCGGTAAAAGCAACGGCCTCTGAAAACATGACGCAAAGCGCCACTATTGATGAAATTAAACATAAATTAGACCGCGTTGTTGCAAAATATGCTGAGCGTTTAAGCGACGAAGCGACTCAAATTGTACATGATACTTACCTTCACTTATTTGAAGGCGTAGAAGGTACTCTTATTGAAAAAGACGCAAAACTTGTGGAAGTACTTGAAAAAGATTTTAACGTCACACTTCCAAAAGCCATTTCAGACAAAAAAGACGTTGACCAAGTCAGAAATGTGGTTATTGATATGCAAGAAAAACTTGATCGCGCT
The DNA here is from genome assembly GCF_016464045.1 of Pseudoalteromonas sp. bablab_jr011. NCBI lineage: Bacteria > Pseudomonadati > Pseudomonadota > Gammaproteobacteria > Alteromonadales > Pseudoalteromonadaceae > Pseudoalteromonas > Pseudoalteromonas sp. bablab_jr011. The sequence continues at coordinate 43,764 of NZ_JACDWU010000174.1, forward strand.
AAAGTGCTATTAGAAGAAGCTGAAAAGTCACGTAAGGATGTATTTTAGTGAAACGCAGAACCTTTATTCAAGGGCTGGCTGCGTTAGGGGTAGTGGGCAGCATGCCATTACCTCTTTCTCGTGCTTTTGCCGCAAGCCCAGTAAGCCCAATTTCAGTGAATGACCTACCAGCCCTAGAGGGCGATCTGACTTTATACCTAGGCCGTGGTGAAGGTGGTTTATACGAAAACGTATTGAAATCAATCGAAAAGAAAAATCCAAAACTTAACCTATCGATTCGTCGCGGGCCGACAGCAGCGCTTGGAAATATGATTGTTGCTGAAGCAAAAGCAGGCGTGAAACGGGCTGATTTATTTTGGGCTGTGGACTCAGGTGCAATTGGTTTAATTACTGATGCGGGACTCGCCAAACCGTTACCAGGCGATTTAGAATCGCAATTACAGCCGCAATTTCGCTACCCAGGTTGGGCACCCGTGACAGGGCGTATCCGTACCTTACCCTATAACACGAAGCGCCTAACCAAAGAGCAAATTCCAGATAGCATTATGGCGATAGCCGATAGCGATTTATCAATTGGCTGGGCACCCGCCTATGCATCATTCCAGTCATTTGTTACTGCAATGCGCATTCTTGAAGGCGATGATAAAACCGCTAAGTGGCTTAAAAAAGTGCAGAAACGTTCTAAAACGTATGCCGGTGAATTAGGTGTAGTGATGGCTGTTGAGCGTGGTGAGGTTGATATTGGTTTTGCAAATCACTATTACACACTTAGATTAAAGTCGGGCAAACCTGATGCAAATCTCGATCTTGCCTTCACAAATCAAGACGCGGGTTGCTTAGTTAATGCCTCGGGTGTACTTTCATTAACCGATAACCCGAATGCAATGAACTTTATGCGCTATTTATTAAGTGCAGAAGTACAAAGCTACCTTGCTCGCGAGGCCTATGAAATTCCGCTTATTCAAGGGATTGAACAGCCTTCTGGCTTACCTGCTTTATCAGCAATATCACCACCGAAAGTTGATTTAACACAATTGGCAGATTTAAGGCCAACACTTGACCTTATGCGAAGTAGCGGTGTTCTATAATGCGCATACCTGCTTCATATCCTATGGCGCTGCTTGCAGCGCTTTTGGCGTTAGCGCCTGTTTATATTCTGATCACCTTAGCCAGTGATGCAACAGCTATTTTTGATAGTCATAATTTAAAAATTCTTGGTAATACCTTATCCCTCATGGTGTTAACCGTAATAGGCTCAATTTTAATTGGGGTTCCTCTGGCATTTATTAGTGCCTATGTGCAGCTTCCTTTTAAGAAGTTTTGGCTGGTGTTGTTTGCAGCGCCGCTTGCAATACCAAGCTACATCGGTGCATTTACGCTCTACGCAGCGTTTGGTCCAGGTGGTGAGATAAACCAGCTATTAGGGTTTGAAACCCCACCTATGTATGGATTAACAGGTGCAGCGATTGTGATGACGCTGTATACCTTTCCATTTGTAATGCTGACTACACGTTCATCATTGCTCAGTCTTGATGCAAGCATGGTTAACGCTGCACGCACCTTGGGTATGTCGATGACAATGAGTGTGTTTAGAGTCATATTACCGCGAGTAGTTAATGGGATTGCTGCCGGCTCTTTACTGGTGGCTCTGTATACGTTGTCGGACTTTGGCACGCCAGCTATGATGCGACTTGATACGTTTACCCGTGTGATTTATGTCGAATATAACGCGTTTGGTTTAAGTCGCGCGGCAATGTTATCACTGCAACTAATGGTAATTGTCGGCTTTTTATTGTTTATGGAGTCGCAAATAAAAACGGCCTCAGAGCGTCATGGTCGGCCATTAATGTTATTTCCAACGAATGGTCAAAAGTGCATGATGCTATTAACTTTTGCACCCATTTTGATTTTGGCGATTTGCTTACCGCTCGGTATTTTTTGCGTGTGGTTAGCGCGTGATGGCTTTGCTAATTTTGACTTCAGTATTGCATGGAACTCAGCGTACGCCTCGGGCCTAGCTGCCATTGTTGCTGTAATAGTTGCTGTGCCCGTAGCGCATGCCGCTCTGACCGGTAAAGCGGGACGTATTATGGAGCGCGTGACTTATTTTGGTTTTGGTATACCGGGTATCGTAATGGGAACTGCGCTGGTGTATGGTGGATTGCAATTACCAATGTTGTATCAAACTCTTGCTTTATTAGTCATTGCGTATGTATTACGTTTTTTACCGCTTGCAGTTGGTTCTGTCCGCACCAGTACTGAGCACTTAGATTCAAGCTTGGTTAAGTCTGCCAGGGTGTTAGGAGCAAGTCCTCGTGAAGCATTTTTACGCATTACGTTGCCTTTAACCTTACGTGGTATTATTGCCGGGGCTGCGCTTGTTTTCTTAGAATCGATGCGTGAGCTTGAGGCGACGTTGTTACTTGGCCCAACAGGGTTTGAAACCTTATCTACGTATTTATGGCGTGTTTATGAAGCGGGCTATTTTGGTCGCGCAGCGATTCCAGGTTTGCTTCTTGTCGTGATATCAGCGTGTGGTTTAGCTATAATGCTGTCCGGTGAAAAACGCAGTCAATTAGAACATTAAGGATCAGTTTAATGCTATCAGTTAGTAAGCTGTCTATCGATTATGGTAGCAATCGAGTGGTAAGTGATCTTAACTTGTCACTAGGCGAAAGTGAGATCCTCATGCTAGTTGGACCAACTGGCTGTGGTAAAAGTACAATATTACAAGCACTCGCAGGGCTTATTCCTATCAGCGAGGGTGAAATTAACTTAGGTTCGTGGCGTGCAACGCCAAAACAAAAAGTTCCGCCTGAAAAGCGCAAAGTGGGTATGGTTTTTCAAGACTTTGCATTATTTCCGCATTTAACAGTGCAAGAAAATATTTGTTTTAGACTGACAGATTCAGCTAAAGGAGATCATTGGATTGCATTATTGGGTCTTGAAAAGTTTCGCAACAAGAAACCGGCCACGTTATCAGGTGGTCAAAAGCAACGTGTTGCACTGGCACGTACACTTGCGCATGAACCTGATTTTGTTTTATTGGATGAACCCTTATCAAACCTTGACGCGGCATTAAAAGATACGTTGCGATGGGATATTCGCAATGCATTGAAAAAAGCGGGTGTTCCGGCTATTTGGGTTACGCATGATCAAGAAGAAGCATTATCTATTGGTGATAGAGTTGGTGTATTGAAAGAAGGGGTTATTCAACAACTCGACACACCAGAACGTTGTTTTAGTTTACCTAGTAATCGTTTTGTTGCTCGTTTCCTTGGTGAGGCAAGTTTTATTTCTGGAAAGTCGTTAGGTGATATCGCAACAACTGACCTAGGGAATGCACCTATTATTAAAATAGATCATGACTCAGCCGATGTTGATGTACTTTTGCGCCCTGATGATGTTCATCTTATTCAAAATGCCAGTTCAACCAATGGCAAGGTGACATGGGTGCGCTATGAAGGTGGCAGCCGTTTGTGTGCAGTGAAACTTGCATGTGATACGGTTGTGACGAGTCGCGTAAGCCACGAAGTGATTGTCCGCCCAGATGATGAAGTTCATGTGTCAATCAACACCACTCATCCCCTTGCGGTCTATGCAGTTTAAATAAATCATTTATGCAGGTCCTTTAAGGCCTGCAACTTCTCTTTTCTATTCTATTTAATACTTGTTCGCACTCATACTTAATCATTTTGATGGGTTAAACCGTTGCTACCTTCGTTAAAATTTGTGATCTACGACTGCATGGATGTAGGAGGTAGAGCAATGCAGGAGCAATTGCCGAGAACACCTAAATAACGAAACTTTTGCCTTGTTATCATCGAGGCTTGTTGCCTCAGAATAACTCATTTAATTAAGCGCAATGGTATAAGCTAATTGCTCTAACTTTCTTTACGCTCTCAAATTTATAAATTAGTAACTAGCAAGAATAACGTTTAAAACGTAAAAAGCCCGCCAGTAGGGGCGTAATGCAGATCAGTTAAGCATATTTTTATGATCACTTGACTGATCTTTTCATAGCTTCACAATCCGATATTAGAAATAGTATCGGATTTTTTTATGTCTCTAATTCAACACTTCGATGATATGTCCTCCTTTTTAGATGAT
>NZ_JACDWU010000175.1:0-531 GCF_016464045.1 Pseudoalteromonas sp. bablab_jr011
ACGATAGGCTATTTCAGTTTTGACTTGTTCAATGAGTGTATTCATGACTTACCTCCAAGTTATGGGATAACCCCAAGGTAAGTGTGGCTCAAATTATAAGAATAGGATCTCCGCGTAGCGGCTTAGTTCAACAATTTAATAGTGCGCTCATCGCGCATATTTCTGCCGACGCTACGCTCATTTTTCTACATTATATAGTTTTAACAAATAACCTAAGGTATTACTATCACTAAGTTTTCTAAAACTTTAAAGAAAAGTTAAATAGAACAATATGCGCTCGGCGCTCATTTTCATGAATATATGCGCAAAGAGCAGTTTAACCAATCTATTAACGACGATATTTAGCCAGTATCAATGACCGATTATCGCTCACAGCCGAACTTCGCAAAAGTGCCCAGACTGTGTGAAAACTAATTTTTAATAAATTGTCTTGGGTATGTTCTTAGTTTGAAACCATTTAAGATGGTTGCGATCGATTTTTTCTCAGTATCGCAATTTTCTCCGCGCGAGCGAAACTGCTATGGCAACGCT
>NZ_JACDWU010000176.1:0-520 GCF_016464045.1 Pseudoalteromonas sp. bablab_jr011
CCATTAAGCTAACCTGTACTAATTACCCGTGAGGCTTAACCATACAACGCCAAACGCGTTTTATGACAGCGTAACAGACAGAAGTTAGTATACTAAAGTAGATTTACGATTATCAGATTTCCAGATTTTAGTTAATTGCGAATGCGATTAACGACCAGAATATGCTTGGTGACAATAGCGTTTTGGACCCACCTGACCCCATGCCGAACTCAGTAGTGAAACGAAACAGCGCCGATGATAGTGTGGCATTTGCCATGTGAAAGTAGGACATCGCCAGGCTCCTAATTAGAGAAACCCGTTGCAGCAATGCAGCGGGTTTTTTGCGTTCAGGGCTAAATCGTCCAGTACCATACTGAGATTGCATACAGAGATAAAAAGACGCATAAGCGCAAGGTGAAGAGACGTAGGAGATGTATGGACTCCTCCCCTAAATAGGGTAAGTACGGTATAAAGAAATTGCAAAACCACTTTTACCAATAAGGAATCCATACATGTCAAAATTTAACTTAATTTGTATCGA